>JAKJAB010000139.1:408-8491 GCA_022707725.1 Chloroflexota bacterium
CGCTCGTCCTCGATCCCGACCTGGCGCTGATGGACGAACCGTTCTCCGCGCTGGACGCCCCCACCCGCGAAGGCTTGCAGGCGCTCATGTTGTCGTTATGCGAAGAGGTAGGTGTGACCGTTGTGCTCGTCACGCACAACATCGAAGAGGCAGCTTTTGTGGGGCAGAGAGTTTTGTTGTTGAGCAAACCACCGAACCGGGAGACCAACGTTTTGGAGAACACGCATAATGCACAAGCCGAGTATCGTAATTCCACGGCGTATCAGAATGTATGTTCAATGTTGCGCATCCAAATTGGTGAACGATGAGGAAAACACTGTTTTCTGAAGTATTCTGAAGTATGATGAAGTGAGAATAAGTTCTGTATAGGCCAATCCGCATGACAAAATAGCTTTAGAAAGGTGAATTTTGATGACGCTTGCATTCGAACAAATCGTTGATACTGTGATGCAACTCCCGCCCGAACAACAGGATATACTTGCCGATCTCCTGAGAGGATGGCGCATCGAAGCGCGCCGCCGCGAAATTGCACGGGATGCCAATGACTCCCTGAACGCATATCGGGCCGGGAAATTCAAAGCACAGTCCGCATCAACGATCATCAACCAACTCCATGAGTCCGCTGAGGACAAATGAGACGGGAGCTGGTTTCAACGACTAAATTTGAACGCGCATATCGAAAGTTTGTGCGCCGCGACCGGCGACTGCAAAAACGGATTGATGAAGTTATGCGCCAAATGGAAGAGGATGTTTTTGCTACATCCCTGGGAACACATAAGTTGAGTAGCATATTGGCAGGCTTCCGCGCGTGCGTATGCGGTTATGATTGTCGCATTGTGTTCGCACTGGAACATGATCCAGATACTGGCGATGAAGTGATTGTGTTGCTCGATATTGGCTCGCATGACGAAGTCTACTAGCACGCTCCATATCATCTACGCAACCCTCATTTTATTAATCCTTTGGGAAAGCGTCGCCTTCGTCATTCAAAGACCCATTCTACCAGCGCCTCATATCGTGGCGGGTATTTTCCTCCGTGACTTGCCCCATAACCTGGGCCGCCACGCGCTCGTCAGCCTGTACCGTGTGACGGCGAGCATTGCTCTGGCGATTGCGCTGGCGACGCCGGCAGGGCTGGTGTTGGGCCAGAGCGCGAGGCTCAACCGCATCCTCGCGCCGTTCGTCTATCTGCTGTTCCCGATTCCCAAAGTGGTGCTCGCCCCGATTGTGCTGCTGTTTTTGGGCGTCGGCGACTTCCCCAAGATCGTCATTATCACGATGATTTTATTCTTCCAAATCCTGGTGCTCGTGCGCGACGCTGCCGCCGCGATCCGCCCGGAACTGCTGCTGAGTGTGCGCAGCCTGGGCGCGGGCCGGCGCGCGCTGTTCCGGTTCGTCTACCTACCGGCGAGCATCCCGGCAATCCTCACCGCCGTGCGGCAGTCGATTGGCACCGCCGTCGCCGTGCTGTACATCGCCGAACTATTTGCCACCCGCTACGGATTGGGGTACTATATCTATTACCAGGGCAGCACGCTCTTCGACTATCCGAAAATGTACGCGGGGATCGTCGCCATGAGCCTGCTCGGATTGGGGATGTATTTTGGGGTAGATACGGTAGAACGGCGGGTGTGTAGGTGGGTAGACGGTAGACAGTAGACGGTAGACGGGGGACGAATTCGCTCAAGGTCGATACATTGCGGGATTTTGTGCGGGTGCTGGAGGGGCGCAGGGAATTGGTGCGGGTGACAACGCCGGTTTCGGCGGCGCTGGAGATCACCGAGATTGTGGAGCGGGTGAGCAAGGGGCCGGCAGAACGCAACAAGGCGCTGCTCTTCGAGAACGTGACCGGTTATGAAATGCCGGTGTTGATCAATATGTTCGGCAGTGCGGAGCGGATGGCGTGGGCGCTGCACGTGGATGCGCTGGACGACCTCACCCGCAATCTGGGAAAACTGATTGACTTGCGACTACCGCAGAACGCGGGCGCGGCGGTGGGACGCGGTGTGGGCCTGCTCAACGCACTGCGCGCCGCCGGGATCAAGCCGCGCAAGGTCAAAAACGCGCCAGTGCAGGAGATCGTCGAGACGGAAAACCCTTCGTTGGACGACCTGCCCATCCTCACGTGCTGGCCCAACGACGGCGGGCCGTTTGTCACGCTGCCACAGGTCGTGACGCGCGATCCGGTCAAGGGCGTGCGCAACGTGGGGATGTATCGCCTGCAGAAGGTCGATAGCCGCACGCTGCTCGTCCACTGGCAACGGCACAAGGGCGGCGCGGAACACGAGCGCGTCGCCAAAGCGTTGGGGAAGCGCGTTCCCGTCGCGGTGGCGCTCGGCGGCGATCCGGCGTGCATCTGGGCCGCGTCCGCGCCGCTGCCGCCCGACATCGACGAGTACCTGCTCGCGGGCTGGCTGCGCGGGAAGCCCGTGGAGCTGGTGGACTGCGTCACGCAGCCGCTCTCCGTGCCCGCCGAGGCCGAGGTCATCATCGAAGGCTACGTCGATCCCAACGACCGCCGCCCCGAAGGCCCGTTCGGCGACCACACGGGCTATTACACGCCCGTGGAGCCGTTCCCCGCACTGCACGTCACCGCCGTCACCCGGCGGCGCGATCCGATCTATCCCGCCACCGTCGTCGGTATCCCACCGGCGGAGGATTACTGGATGGGCAAGGCCACCGAGCGGCTGTTCCTGCCGCTGCTGCGCCTGTTCTTGCCGGAGATCGTGGATTTTGCAATGCCGGCACCGGGCGTCTTCCACAACCTGGTGCTGGTAAGCATCCGCAAACGCTTTCCGGGCCACGCGCGCAAGGTAATGCACGGCCTGTGGGGGCTGGCGCTGCTCAGTCTGGCGAAAGCTGTCGTCATCGTGGATGAGTGGGTAGACGTGCAAGACGCGAACGTCGTCGCGTGGCAGGCGTTGGGCAACGTGGATTGGTCGCGGGACGTCGTCATCAGTGACGGGCCGACCGACCAGCTAGACCACGCCTCGTACCATAACGCCTTCGGCGGCAAAATCGGCATCGACGCCACCGCCAAATGGCCCGAAGAAGGCTACACCCGCACATGGCCGGAAGTCGTGCGGATGTCGCCCGAAGTCCAAGCGCGCATCGACGCCCTCTGGAAAGACTTAGGACTCAACCATGACTGAATCCCCCCCCGTCTACCGTCTACCGTCTGCTGTCTACCTCCGCCTCACCGCCTTCACCGGCGGCCTCGTCTCCCTCGCGCTGGAACTGGCGGCGGGACGGTTGCTGGCCCCGGCGTTCGGCACGACTGAACTGGTTTGGTCGGCCATCATCGGGCTGATTTTGCTGTACCTTGCGGTGGGCTACGCACTCGGTGGGCGCTGGGCCGACCGCTCGCCCCACCCCGCGACGCTCTACACGATCCTGACGGCGGCGGGACTGACCATTGCCGCAATCCCGCTGCTATCGCGCCCGATGTTGCGGCTGGCCGCGCAAGGGATGATGGCGTGGAGCCTGCCGCAGATCGCGGGGCCGTTCGTCTTCGTGCTGGTGCTGTTCGTCGCGCCGGTGACGTTGCTGGCGTGTGTGTCGCCGTTCGTCATCCGCCTTTCGGTGACGGACGTGACGGCTTCTGGCGGCGCGGCGGGACAGATTTACGCCGTTTCGACGCTCGGCAGCTTCATCGGCACGTTTCTGCCCAATCTGGTGTTGGTCCCCAACCTGGGCACGTACCGCACGTTCGTCCTGCTGGCGATGATCGCCGCGGCGACGGGGCTGTGGGGGCTGTGGCGCTTCAACCGCCGCCGCTTCTGGGCGCTGGCGTGGACGGCGCTGCTGCTCGTCGCCCTCTTCATCCGCAAACCGGGCGTCATCAAGCCAGAAACGGGCCTCATCCACGAAGAGGAATCCGTCTACAACTTCATCCAGGTGGTGGAAAACACGGACGGTTCGCGCTACCTTTTGTTGAACGAGGGTCAGGGCATCCATTCGGTTTACTTGCCCGGCGACGACATCCTCACCGGCGGGCCGTGGGACTATTACCTCATCGCGCCGTATTTCAACGCCCCGCCCCACCCGCCGGGCGACGTCGGCAGCCTGCTCGTCATCGGGCTGGCGGCCGGGACGACGCCATCGCAGTACACGGCGGTCTACGGGGCGCTGCCAATTGACGGCGTGGAAATCGATCCGGCCATCATCCAGGTGGGGCGGGATTACTTTGCGATGACGCAGCCGAATCTCACGGCGTATGCCGCCGACGGGCGCGCCTTCCTCGCGCAAACGGCGCGCCGGTACGACGTGATCGCCGTGGATGCGTACCGGCTGCCCTACATCCCCTGGCACCTGACGACGGTGGAGTTTTTTGCGGAAGCGCGGGCGCGGCTCACGGAAAAGGGCGTGGTCGCCATCAACGTGGGACACACGCTCGGCGCGGGAGGCGGCGACTGGCGGCTGGTCGAAGCGATGGTCGCCACGATGCGGCAGGTTTACCCGTCAGTCCACGTAATCGAAGTCCCCGACAGTTTCAACGCCATTGTCGTCGCCACGGCAAAGCCGACGACAGCGCAAAATCTGGCGGACAATCTCCCGCTGCTGGCGGACGCGCGCCTGCGCACGGTGGCCAAGTGGGCGCTCGCCAACCTGCGAACGGTCGCGCCGGGCGGCCTGGTTTTCACAGACGACCGCGCACCCGTCGAACAACTGACGCACGATCTCGCGCTACGCTACGTCCTCGGGGAACAGTGATTGACTAACTCGCGGCTATCTTTATAATGATGGGGGTGTGTTTCAAATGAGTTGAAAATCCAGGGCTGGCGCGGTCAGAGACCGGCCAGAGCATGCTGGGGCCGGTCTCTGACTGCGCCTCCACTGAAATGAAACACATCCTAATGATGGTCATAACCTCAGAGATCACATGGAGGGGTCCAATGCACAAGAGAACACGTTTTTTAGGATTACTCGGCATCGTTGCGCTGCTGATTGTCGGATGCAGCACTCCCCCCCCGCCGGAAGCAACGGCCACGCCGACGCGCACGCCCCCACCGCAGGAGACGGCAGTGGCAGCGCCTGCTCCCACGTCCACGCCGACGCTCCTTCCGGCTACGCCAACAGAGACCGCTCCGCCCACGCCGGCCGTGGCTGAAGCGACCCCGCTTCCACTGGACGTCAATCCATTCACCGGGGAGAAAATGGAGAGTGCCGAGGTCTTGAATCGCATCCCGATTGCGATAAAGGTGGCTAATGACTCAGGAGCGCGTCCCCAGTCAGGCCTTAACTCGGCGGATTTGGTGTTCGAGCACTTTGCAGAAGGCGGCATCACCCGCTTCACCACCGTTTTCTATGGCAAGGAACCGGAACAGGTCGGCCCGGTACGCAGCGGGCGGCTGATCGATTTGGAGCTTCCAGCGATGTACGGTGCGTTTTTCGGCTATTCTGGGTCTAGCATGGGAGTCAAAGAGCGCATTCGTAACTCGGATTTGTTCCCTACCTACATTGCTTCGCCGGATTTTGGTGCAGGGCAGACATATTTTTATCGCGTGCCACGAGAAGGCAAACTGTGGGAGCACACATTGTTCACCAACCCCGCGGTACTACGCCAGCTCGCCGACGAGCGCGAAATCAACAAACGACCAGAGTTCCCCAGGTTGATGACATTCAGTGAGACGCCGCTTGAAGGAGGAACGCCGATCGACTACTTTGATATAAACTATAATAGTTCAGGCAAAGCGGAGTGGACTTACGATCCAGCTTCCGGGTACTGGCAGCGCGCCACCTCCGGAGTAACGCAGAAGGATGCTCTCACAAGCGAAACCTTGACCGCGGCCAATGTCATCATCGTCTACGCACACCACGTCGAAACCGATTTCTGGGAAGAGATGATCGGAAATACAAGCAACTGGAAACACTCTATCGAAATTCAAGTCTGGGGCACCGGCCCGACGCTCGTCTTCCGCGACGGCGTGATGCAAAACGGCTATTGGGAACGCCACGAGCGCAATCACATGCTCACGTTCTGGGTGGCTGAGGGGCATCCGATTCCCTTGAAGGTCGGCAACACCTGGCTCCAGATGGTACCGCTGGGCACGACCTCGGAGGAGATCAAGGAGGGGCAACTGCACTTCACGCCCACGGGCGTCGTGCCGTTCGGTCGATAGCTTGTCATTTCTTCCACTCGTGCTATAATCTGCGCGTGAGGGTGAGTAGCTCAGTCGGTTAGAGCGCACGGTTCACATCCGTGAGGTCCAGAGTTCGAGTCTCTGCTCGCCCATTTTTGACCTCAATGAAACACACCCAATTTATAATGACCGCCTACAAGCTCCGCAACACCAACGGCAGGTACACGCGCTGTGGATTGAGAATCACCGTAGCGGAGACCGCGCGCGGATAAGTCGTGTCGGTCAGCCAGGCTGTGTTAACCAGGGCCGTGGCCGTGTTCAACGTAGCCTGAAAGGTAATCACCTGCGTGCCGCTCAGGAGGGTACCTTGCCAGAGAATGGCGCCCTCGGCGGCGTGGGGCTGCAACAGCAAGCTGCTGGTCGGAATAGCGCCAACGTAGATAGGCGCCGGCGAGACGGTGCCGGTCAGTCTGGCGCGGGTCGTGAATTTCTACATAAACCCCACCGGCTCCAACGCGATCAAGTCCTCGAAGTCCTGCGGACGCAGGCTCTCGAATTCCTGTTGATGCACGATCTTGAAATCCCACGCGGTCCCGGTGAGCAAAGTCGCGTTCTCGCACCAGAGGCAGGCGGCGCGGTTTTTGTGGGCCACGTCCACATCCACGCGGCCTTTGGTTTCGATGAGGTGATGGATGCCGTCATCGGTGACGGCGACGAAGTCCGGTTCGTAGTAGCGCAGGTTGGCAGCAGCGTCGGTGTAGGCGATGCTGAAGCCGAAGGTGGGCGGGAGTTTGGCGAAGCGCATCACGTCGGGGGCTTTTTCCAGGAACAGGGCGAAGGTTTTCTCGAATTCGTTGTCGGCGGCGACGAGGTTGAAGACGGTTTTGGCAGCTTGCGCGGTGGGACGCGACCAGGGAAAGCCCGGCGTTGTGGAGAGGACGCGCCCGGCGTCGGTGAGGAAGGGCGTCTGTTCTTCGAGGATAGCCTCGCGCAGGGCCGCCAGGAACGCTTTGATGGTGACGTGCTGCGCGACCGGGTGGGCGATGGCTTTGACCATAGCCGGATCGTCCAGGTCTACCGGCGCACCAAAGGCGTACATCCCCAGGAACTCGCGGACTTTGGGGACGAGGGCGGCGAATTGCGCGGGCAGTTTGAGGTCGCTGGCGATGCGCTTGGCATAGTAGCCAATCACTTCCTGCGCGGTCTGCACTTCAGGGATGGTATACTCGCGCTCGATTATCTTTTCCAGCGTGATGATGTCGTAGCCTTCGTAGGCGAACGCCTGGGCGTCGGCGTCGCCCTGCTTCTTGGGTAGCCGGGGCGTCTTGAACGTGGAGACATCCAGGCGCTCGATCTCCTCGTTGAGCGTGCGCTTGCGGGCCAGGTGCGGGCTGAGGAAGGGCAGGGTGATGTCGTAGACGGCTTTCTCCGGGTCGGGCCAGATGGTTTCGATGACGACGTGATCTTTGTCCAGGTCGAAGGTCTCGAAGGCCATGTCTTCGTCGCGTTCCAACTGTTCGACGAATTCGATGAACGCCTGGTTGCCGATCACGTCCACGGTCTCGCGGAACAGCGGGTTGCCAGGGACGTTGCCCCGGAACATCAGCCGCAGGCCGCGTCCCACGGTCTGCTCCGGCAGGATGTTGGCTTTGGCGGTGTAGGGCCGCAGGCCGACGATGACGGTGACGCTCTGCACGTCCCATCCTTCGCGCAACATCAGGACGCTGACGATGGCGTTGATGGGACTCTTGGGGGTGTCGATATCCTGCGCGGCCTGGCGGACGGCGGCTTCGTCCCTGACAGCCACGTCGCCACGGCGGTTGGTGTGGATGACGAGGAGTTTGTCGCCCGCGAACTCGGCGGGATACTTGGTGCGCAGGTAATCGGCCACGTCGTCGGCTTCGCGGGTGCTGTTCAGCATGATGAACAAGACCGGCTTGCGGTCGAGCGGGGCCAGTTGGTCGCGGTACTCGCGCCAGCGTTCGACGCCCGCCGTGAGG
>JAKJAB010000013.1:0-9092 GCA_022707725.1 Chloroflexota bacterium
AGTAGCCTTCACCTGGCCCAGAGTAGAATACCATGCGTGGATCAACGCCGGGATCGAGGTTGCTGGTCTCGCAGGTCAACTGCAAACCCGGCTTCACCCGGATTTTGAAATAATCGTTGTCCACCGTCGCGCCGCCCCAGGGCATAAAGTTGCAATTGTAGTTCAGCCCCGGCGCGATGGTGGTGGCCAGCTCGAAGCTGTAGTTCGGCTCGTAGGCGTCGTAACCACTCGGCCACGTCGCCCGAGCCGTGCTGGTGGGGGCCACCGGCGTGAGGGTGTGTGTGGGGTTGGGCGTGGGCGTGGGTTGAAGAATGGCAACCTCGAGTAAATAGTCCACGATGACGGTCGGGTCGGAGGGCGTTGTTACCGGCGCGATGCACAGGTAATAGGGCGAGGGAGTATTCGCCTGCAAGGTCAATTCTACCTGGTGATTGCTCGAAGTGGTGTTGCCCATAATGAAATAACCGTTGTTGTCGTAGACTCTGAGCCAGCGGGTGAACCCGTAATCGGTCAGGATGAGCCGGTATTGCAGGTTCAGGGTAGTCTGGATGCGGAAGCAGTCTATGTCGAAGGTGTTCGTGATGGCGCCGACGATCCTGCCGGGCACGACGAGATCGTCGGCGGTGGCGAAGGTATCATTAGATTCTGTTTCTCTGGGGACGCCCGGTGGGGGTAACAGCGGCGGTGTGGGCGTGATGGTGGACGTTGGGGTATTCGTTGGTGTCGTGGCAATCGCGTCAACTTGTAGTTGATAGTCAAAAGGTGGTCCTGCTACCGTAGACTGTCCGGCTCCCACGCTGACACGGAGGTAATACGTGGCATTCTGCGCTATGAAGTCGAAGCTGACAGGAGCGGTTGTGCTCGTGGAACCGCCGGTAATACGGGCGTATGCCGCGTTGTAGACGTCCAGTTGCCGGATTTGGTTTTCGCGTGGGGTGAGGGTGACCCTGTAACTTGACCCTAAAGTTGTGGTCAGAACGAAATAATCCAAATCACTAATCGTTTCGATGTCGCCGAACATCAAGTCACCGACAACAATCGGATTGGCCTGGGCGAAAGTATTATTCGGCTCACCCTCCTCAGCCGTCGGCGCCAGCGGACTCGCGCTGCTGCTCCACGGGGACGCGCCAAGCGTCATCAACGTGATGGCGAGCAAGAGCACCAGCGTCGCCAGTCCGGTCGTCCATCGTTTCACTTGTACGTTCATTCCTATTCCTCCAAGAGCGATCAGCCCTCAGCTATCAGCCTTCAGCCTTCAGCCTTCAGCCCTCAGCTATCAGCTTTCAGCGATTGGCTATCAGCCGGCGGCATCTGAAAGCTGACCGCTGATGGCTGAAAGCTGACCGCTATCCCCTAATGCGCTGAAATCGGCTCCATCGGGGCCATGCTCGCCAACAAGCGTTTTGCCCCGATTCCGTTGGTAAAGAGGACGGTGACCATTTCGCTGCGCCCGTCCAACTGGCTCTCCAAGACGATGCCTTCGCCGTAGTGCGTGTGCCGCACGCGCTGGCCCTGGCGGTATTGCAACTGCGGCGCGGGGGCCGGCGTACGCTCAGTCTTGCGCGCATCCGGCGTCCGCACGGCTGAGTCCTGCCAACTCACACCCCAACTGCGCACGCCCGACGACGTCGTGACGGCCGCCTTCTTCTGCGCGCGGCGCGGGCGGTCGAGCACGGCATCCGGCAGATCGCTCAAGAAGCGCGAGGGCGCGGAAGGATCGCCGCTGCTGCCGTACTGTCCCCAGCTCCGGCGGAAGGCGTAGCTGAGGTAGAGGCGCTTTTCGGCCCGCGTCATCCCCACGTAGAGCAAGCGCCGTTCTTCCGCCACCTGCTGCGGCGAATCCAGCGAGCGGCTGTGCGGCAGCAGCCCTTCTTCCAACCCGGTGAGAAAGACGACCGGGTATTCCAGCCCCTTGGCGCTGTGCAGCGTGAGCAGCGTGACCGCGCGGACTTCTTCGCTCAGTTCGTCGATGTCGGCGACCAGCGCCACGTCGGTGAGGAATTCGGGCAGGGTGATGCCCGGCGCGTCGGCGACGACGGCGCGCAACGCCTGGATGTTCTCCCAGCGCGATTCGCCGTCATCGGAGCCGTCGCGGACGTAGCCTTCGTAGCCGGTATCCGCGAGGATGGCATCCAGCAATTGTGCCACACTCACTTCGGCGCGGAGCTTCTGCCAGCGGATCATCAATCCGACAAAGCCTTTGAGTGCCTGCGCCGCGCGGTTGGCGAGTGTGCCTGTTTCCAACAAGTGCAGCGCGCCTTGATAGCGGCTGCCGCTCAGCACATTTGCGGCCTGGGCGACGGTGTCCAGCGTGCGCGCGCCGAGTCCGCGTGGCGGGACATTGACCACGCGCGCAAAGCTGACGTCGTCATCCGGGTTCTGCGCCAGGCGCAGGTAGGCCAGCACATCCTTGATCTCCTTGCGGGCGTAGAAGCGCGTCGCGCCGATGAGGCGGTAGGGGATGTTGTAACGCACGCAGGTCTCTTCCAGCGCGCGGGATTGGGCGTTGGTGCGGTACATCACGGCAATGTCGCTGTAGGTGTAGCCGGAGCGCGCCAGCGTCATGATCTCGCGGACCACGTAATCGGCCTCTTCGCGCTCGTCGTAGGCTTCGTGGAGCGTAATCCGGTCGCCGCCGTGCCCGCGCGTGAAGAGGTGCTTGGGCGTGCGGTCGTTGTTGTGGGCGATGACGGCCTGCGCCCCGTCGAGAATCACCTGCGTGGAGCGGTAGTTTTCCTCCAGCAGGTGTTGTTGCAGTTCGGGGAAATCGGTGCGCAGCCGCTGGATGTTGCGGTAGTCGGCTCCGCGCCACGAGTAGATGGACTGGTCCTCGTCGGCGACGACGTACAGGCTGCGGTGTTCCTGCGCCAGCAAGTGCAGGATGACGTACTGGGCCATGTTGGTATCCTGGAACTCGTCCACCAGCAGGTAGCGGTAGCGGCCCCGATATTTATCGCGGACGAGGTCGGCGCTGCGCAGCAGCTTTGCCGTCTCCATGAGCAGATCGTCGAAATCGAGGCCGTCGTTCTTGCGCAGCGTCTCTTGATAGCGCGTGTAAGCCCGTTTGACGACTTCGTCGTAGTAGGTCTGCACGGGATAGGCGGCCGGCGGGAGCAGTTCGTTCTTGGCGGCAGAGATGGCGTTGAGCAGCGCGTTGGGCCGGTAACGTTTGTCGTCCAGTCCCAGGTCTTTGACCACCTGCTTCATCACGCTGAGCTGGTCGTCGGTATCGAAGATCAGGTAGTTGCTGGAAAGGCCCGCAGCTTCGGCCTCGCGGCGCAGGATGCGGGCGCAGGCGGCGTGGAACGTGCCAATGGTGAGCGACTTGGCGGAGTCGTCGCCGAGCATCTTATCGAGGCGGGCGCGCATCTCGCGGGCGGCCTTGTTGGTGAAGGTGACGGCGAGGACGTGCCACGGCGCGACGCGCATCTCCGCCAGCATCCAGGCGATGCGGTGAGTGAGCACGCGCGTCTTGCCGGACCCCGGCCCGGCGAGCACCAACACGGGGCCGTTGGGTGCGGCGACGGCGGCCTGTTGCTGCGCGTTGAGTGCCTGCAAGAGTGAATGGGTATGTGTGTTCATCGTTTTTCATTCTACCGCATAAACGAGGCTTTGCAACAGTTCGTTGTGCCGAATTCGCTTGACCCTTCCTCTATTCTTCCTATACTTACCCCTGACAAAAACGCCCTACCAGGCAGGCGCGCGAGAAAGCAAAAAAGGAGTAGCAATTTGGATCAAAATTCCGGTATTCAAAACATCTGGCTTATCCTCGTCATCTGGAGTTTCATTTACGTGTTGGATTATGCTTTGACCATTGTCTTCGCCAGACAACATAAAGCGCATTTGCATACGTATGTCCGTTTCGAAGGCAGTCTCGAGTTAACGCCCCAATTTCAGAAGGATGTGGATGTGTTACGGCGGGTCAGTCCGCAGTTTGTGATGCGTTGGCTAATCTCGGTGGTGGGCCTTTATGCGATCTGGTGGTTATCCGTTGTATCTCTGAAGCAGCCACAATTTTTCTATTTTTTGATCGGGATGCTTGTCTTGCGAGAAGTAACAGTCCATCTCAGACACATTCGGAATCTGGCCTTATATCCCATTGCCAAAGCCGGTGGGCTGAAAGGGAAAATCGAATATTCGCGCTGGTCTGCGCTTAAGCTGTCGGCGGTGGAATTGCTCAGTTTTGGCGGGATGTATTTGATCCTGGCAATCTTTTTGCGCAGTTGGTTTATGGCGGGTGGGGCGTTTGGTTGTTGTGTGGTGGGGGTACAACATTGGCGCATGTATAAGAAGGCGCTTGCGCTGTCCCAGACATCTCAAGAGAGCTTAGCAACGCCTGATACGCAGGCGAAGGAGAGTGACAATGCAGATCAACTTGACAGGTAAAACCGCGTTGGTGACAGGAGGCAACACCGGTTTGGGCCGGGCCATCGCGCTGGCGCTGGCCGGAGCGGGCGCAGATGTGGCGCTCACGTACTTCTCGCATCCCGGCGAGGAGACCGTCGCCGCGATTCGCGCGCTGGGCCGCAAGTCGCTGGCGCTGCGCCTGGACGCGACCGACAGCGCGGAGGTGAACCGGGTGATGCCGGAAGTGGCCGCAGCGCTGGACGGCCATATCGACATTCTGGTCAACAATGCCGGGCACATGGTGGGGCGCGTCCCCATCGCCGAGATGAGCGACGCGCACTGGCACAAGGTGATCGATGTGAACCTGAGCAGCGCCTTCTACTGCTGCCGGGCGGTGCTGCCGTATATGCAGACGGGGTGGGGACGCATCGTGAACATGTCATCGCTGGCGGGGCGCAACGGCGGAGGGATCGGCGCGGTGGCATACGCGGCGGCCAAGGCGGGCCTACTGGGCTTCACCCGTGGCCTGGCCAAGGAGGTGGCTCCGCGGGGGATCACGGTCAATGCCGTAGCGCCGGGTCTGATCCTGGAGACGCCGTTTCACGACACGTTCAACACCGAGGAAGGTAAGCGGGCAACGATTGCTACGATTCCGCTCCGGCGCGGCGGCGTGCCCGACGATGTGGCAGGCGCGGTGCTGTTTCTGGTGTCGGACCTGGCGAGCTTTATTACCGGCGAGGTCACTGAGATCAACGGTGGAGTGTGGTTCAAGTAAAAGAGAGTTTCTTATGGGATTTCATCGAGGTGGACGGGGCTTGATCAATGCTCCTGACGAAAAACCGAAAATAACCTGGCCGCTGCTCAGGCGGGTGTTGCACTATGCCAAACCCTACCGCTGGCAGATCATGGCCATGCTGCTGTTGATCCTGGTGCAGTCCGGGGTAGGTTTGCTGACACCGCTCATTATGCGCGATATGATCGACGTCACCATCCCCGCGGGAAACCTCAACCGACTGATTACACTGGCGGTGGTACTGCTCCTCATCCCAGTCGTGAACGGCGTCATCAACGTGGTGCAACGTCGCCTCAGCACAGTTGTGGGGAGTGGCGTCATTTACGATCTGCGCGTGGCCTTGTACGCTAACTTGCAACGTATGTCGCTGCGCTTCTTCACCAACACCAAAGTCGGCGAGCTGATGAGCCGCCTCAACAACGACGTGACCGGCGCGCAGAATGCCATTAGCAGCACCATTGTCAGTATCATCACCGACGTTGTGCAGGGTGTGGCGGTGCTTGGCGTGATGTTGACGCTCGAATGGCGGCTGACGTTGATCAGCGTGGTGATTTTGCCGCTGCTCATCCTGGCGGCGCGATTGTTGGGCAATCGCCTGCGCGATATGGCCCGCCAGCAGATGGAGGCCAACGCGCGCATGAACGCTATGATGAACGAGACGCTCAACATCGGCGGGGCGCTGTTGGTCAAGCTGTTTGGTCGCCGCCAGTCGGAAATCGACCGTTTTGCGGAGCGTGCGGCGCAGGTGCGCGATCTGGGCGTGCAGCGGACGTTGATCGGCTCGGTGTTTTCGGCGATCACCGGCCTTATTAGCGCCTTCGGCACGGCCTTCGTCTACGGGTTGGGGGGGTACTTCGTCATCCGCGGCGCGTTCACCGTGGGCACGATTGTGGCCTTTGGGTCGTACCTGGGCAACCTCTACCGTACGCTACAAGGACTTTCCAATGCACCGGTCGAGTTTGCCACCTCGATGGTGAGTTTCGAGCGCGTGTTCGAGGTCATCGATCTGCCGGTCGATATCCCGGAAAAACCGGACGCGCTGGTGTTGCGAGATGTGCAGGGCGAGCTTGTTTTCGAGGATGTCTCGTTCAAATACGAAACGGGCGACGAAAAATTCCTCAGCAGTGTGCGGCGTTACGGCAGCATAGACAACGTCACCGCCGTGCTTTCGGGAGCAGAGGCTTCCGCGGATGGAGCGGCGGGTGCGCCGCGCAGCCAGGCGCGTAGTTTGGCACTGGATTGCATCAGTTTCCGGGCCGCGCCGGGCCAGCTCGTGGCGCTGGTGGGACCGAGTGGCGCGGGCAAAACGACGCTCACCTATCTGATCCCGCGCCTGTATGATCCGACAGCGGGAGCCATTCGCATCGACGGCTGTGACTTGCGCGACCTGACGCTGGAATCGCTCTCCACGCACATCGGCATGGTCACGCAGGAAACGTATCTGTTCCACGACACGATCCGCACCAACCTGCTCTATGCGCGCCTGGACGCCACGCTGGAAGAGCTGGAGGCCGCTTGCCGTGCCGCCAACATTCACGACTTTATCGCGGCGTTGCCGGAGGGCTACGATACGATTGTGGGGGAGCGCGGCTATCGCCTGAGTGGCGGCGAGAAGCAGCGCATCGCGCTGGCGCGGGTGATCCTCAAGAATCCGCGCCTTCTGGTGCTGGACGAGGCGACCAGCAGTCTGGACAGCGAATCCGAGGCGTTGATTCAAGATGCGCTCAGCCGGGTGATGGCGCAGCGCACCAGCATCGTCATCGCTCACCGCCTGAGCACGATTCTGGCGGCGGATTTGATCCTCGTCATCGACCGGGGCCGGATTGTGGAAAGCGGCAATCACGCCACCTTGCTGGCGCAGGATGGGCTGTACGCCAGCCTGTACCAGATGCAGTTTCACACCCCCACTCAGTGAGTGGCGCACTCAGTGAGTGGCGCACTCAGTGCGTGACGCACTCAGTGCGTGACGCACTCAGTGCGTGGCGCTTAAATCCTTCTTGATATTTTCCAGTTTGACCAGATTATCTTCTGGGATGAAGACTTTCTGCGCTGCCGCGATGTCTTCGACCATGTCGATGAAGCTCAGCAGTACGTAATCGATGGGGACGTTCTTGCGCCGTTTGGTCATCGCATTGAGCGTCTTGACGGCGCCGTTGAGCATCTCCTGACGCACCTGGCTGCGCGCCCGCTCAACCAGTTTGATTTCTTGCAGGCGTTCGTCGGCCTCGATCTTCGCCACTTCGAGATCGCGCTGCATCTTCCACGTTTTAGCCCATTCATCGAGCACTTGCCCCTGGAAGGTAGCGTCTTGCAGCACGACTTCCATGATCTCGATGCCGAGATTCTGCGCCGCGCCGGCTTTGAGGATCTCGAAGAGGTCCTGCCGGATGCGCTGGCGGACATGCACGTCGAGCAGTTCGTCGAGGTTGTAGCGCGCCAGAATCCGATTGCGCATCACCCCTTCGGTATCGCCGATGATCAGCCGTTTGGACCAATCCATCAGACGATCCGGCTCGGTGCGCCAGGCGTCGCGGATCCACTTGCACGTCGCGGCGCTCAAAATATCGGCGTCGGTCGGGCCGACCTGGAACTTGACGGCGACTTCGTAGGTGATGGGGATGCCGTCGCGGGTCACCGCGCTGACCTTGAACGGCCACCATTGCGGGCGCAGGTCGATGATGTCCCAAATTTTCTCGAAGGGTTCCAGCGTTGGGAATCCCGGCCCCCGGATCACGCGGGTGAGCGCGCCGCCAGATTCGAGCACGATGGCGCTATCTTGCCGCAGGACGATTCCCGCCGGGCCGCCGCGCTTTTTGACGCTGTCAACACCCATCACGATCTTGCCGCCGCCGACGATCAAATAGGGTGAGAAGCCAGGCCGTCCGAAGAAGCGGTGTTTGAGGAACTGCCAGCCCCCGCCCTCCAGGCCGAAAAAGGCGTTGACCAGGTTGGTGCAGAGCAGCAGCGCCGTCACGATGACGACGATGCCGGGTACCATTCCCCCGGCGACGTTGAGCATAAGCTGGCGGACGTCGACCTCCATATCTGGCGTCAGGAACGAGGGCCGGATGTTGTGCAGCGTTGCCACCGTGCTGAACGTGCCGTCGGGGTGGGCCACTTTCGTCACCTGTACGGTGAAGGTGCAGTGCGCCGATTGCGGGATGGAGACTTCCCGATTGAAGAACTTCAGCCTGTCGTTGTTGGCGTAGGTGATGGTCACCGCATGGACGCCGGCGGTGGTCGTCTCGAGGACGTAGAACCTGGCCGTGAGGGGACGACCTACTGCGGCTGCCGGTGTGATGTCCAGAAGCGTCACGCTCGTCACTGCTTCGTTTTCCGCCGGCGCGCTGAGAACCTCGGCGAGGGTGCTAGGCTGGATCGGATGGCCGGTGACGAGAGCGTCGACAATCACGCCATCTGGATCGATGGCGCCGGTCAGATTGTTCGCATCGAGACCGGTGGGGCAGATGGGGATGATGCGCTGGTTATAGTGCAGCGCGTAAATGGAGACCGCGGCCAGGCTGGCACCGAACAGGAGCAGCCCTATGCCCAAAACGGCGATGAGGATGCGAACATTATAGCGTAAGTATTTTCCCAAGTTGAACATCGTCGTTACCTCGCCGTGGCTAATGCCCGAATGTCCTGAGGATGGTGAGCAGATGCGGCGACAAAACATTGGCGTCGCCGCCCTTTTGCGAAGCTTCTGGGGGCGGTTGGATACCCATCGCCTCGAACAGTTTCACCGCCAGGACCTGTTTGTCGACCTTGCCCTCGGCCTCTTGCAGGATTTGCGCCATGCGGGAGAGCATTTCCAGCCGCACTTCACCCAACACTTCCTGCTCGCGCAGCGCAATGCGCGCCTTGGCTTCCGCAATGGCGATCTCGATGTCGCGGTCGCGTTCGACGCTCCAATTCTTGATGCGTTGGTCGGTGATGGTGGCGGGTACTTTAA
>JAKJAB010000013.1:9102-17489 GCA_022707725.1 Chloroflexota bacterium
TCGCTGATGCCGCCGCCGATCACTTCGATGCCCAGGGGTTGCATTTCCTTCTTCAGCCGGTCGATGTAGGTTCTGGCGATTTCGATGCGCGGATTTCTGTCGCGTGAGGCGATCAATGCCTTTTCCCAGGAGATCGTTGGCTGGATGAATTCACCGTCGCACGTCGGAGGCGCGCTGCAACAGGCGTATTGCCAGGCCTTTTGCGCCTGAGCGGGAAGCACGTCGAAGGCTGCGAGTGAAACGATGCTACACCGGCTTTGGGTGGTTCCGTCGGCCGGCGAGTGTATCTCCGACAGCGTGTGCTCGTTGACGGCGTCTACGGGAACGCCCACCAGGAAGCGCAGCGTCTGTGTTGTCGCTCCGATGATGGCGATGTCCGCGGCGGCGACACCGAATTGGGTGGCGAGGGCCGCCTTGAGGGCGTCGAAGGGGACGCGGTTGCCGTCTTCTACCGTCACGGTGACTTCCACCTTGGCCGGCCAAGCGTAGACAACCTCGCGCGGGAAGAGCTGCGCCAGATAAAGACTCGGATGCTGCCGGTGCACCTTGCGCGCCAGGGCGTTGAGCGTCGTTTTCCTCTTCCCGATAGCTTCGACTAGAAGGCGCGCCAGTTCGCTTTCGGTCTCGCCGGCCAGGATGCTGAAATCGGCGCTCAGGTCGAAGGCCAGCGTCTTGAGGTCGTTGGCGTCGAAGTGGCACGCCATGAACTGCTGCAATTTGGCTTCTGGGGGCAAATCGGTCCGGTACTGCAACTCGACCTCGTCCTCGTCGAAGGGCTGTTCTTTCTGGCGCAGGCCGTATTTGGATTTGTCGGGGTCGGGGACCATCATGTGCAATTCGTTGCACGTGTAGTTGGCGACAACATCTTTCAGAATCGGCGGCCCCATGGTGAGCACCAATTCGGCCCAGGGCCGGCGCTTGATTTCTTCCGTCACCAACAGGTTCTCCGGATCGCGTTCGAATTTGTGGTCCATCACAGCATGGTCGTATACCGCCTTGATGACCGCTTCTTCGTCGTAGGGGTAAGGACTCCCCAGCATGGGCTGGCGTCCATTCGCCCACACGCGACTGGGGACGAAGGTGAGGATGTTGACGCCGATGCCGTCTTTGCTTTCTGCGTTGACGATTGTCGTCCGGAGTTGCGGCCGCAAATCGACGTCGGCATACAACTGCTCGAACTTCTGGGTGAAGCTGAGTCCGGGCGGGCACACCTTGAACTTCAGTCCGTCGCTGATCACGGCGAGACGCTCGCAATTGGTCAGGATGATTCCCGGCCCGGCAAAGAACTGGTTGTAAGGATTGCCGGGGACGCGCGGCTCGGGAATATCTCTGTCCATCGTCTCGCGGGTTTTCCAGTCGTCGATGACGTAGAAGGGATAATTCGTCCCCATGCTCAGCGTGAGCGCGCTGCGCAGTGCGAGGAAGCGCTGGTCGTTCTCTTTCGGGGCGAACAGCGCGCGCCACACCGGCGGCTCTACTTTGTCACCAAACGGCAGCAAGTTGTACAGCGTGGGGATTTTAGCATGATCCTGGATCGGCAGCGAGAGGATGGAGAAGTAGTACAGCAGCCCCCACAAGATGAACTGCGCCGGTAGGGTGATCAACAGCAGTCCGGCCCGTCCGGCGACTTGATAGCTGAGCCAGCACGTGAGCACGAAGATGAACCACAGGAGGGTGAGGAATGCCACGCCTTTACCCCGCAGGATCGCGCTGGACAACATCCAGACGCCGGCCGTACCCACCACCAGAACGCCGGCGATCAACCCCCAGATCGCGTTGACATCACCATACAAGTAGAATGGCACCCCGTTCACCAATAGACAGATGAGCGCGGCGAAGGTGAAGGCGAAGGCCAGGATACTCGCCCCCATGCTTTTGTCGAAAAAATAGCCCAATGCGCTCGCCAGCGCCGTCGTCCACACGGCGATTTCCAGGATCAAGTAGGTGGTAGCCAGGTAGACGCTGACGTTGTCGGCGAATTTGGTCAAGCGCAGGTCGAGACCGTCGAAGGGGAATTGGATGAGATTGAAAAGCAACGCAAACACGATGAGGATGATATTGCACACCAGTGTGGTCGTTCCCAGTGTGCGTGCGGCCTCAAAGGGTTTCCGAAAAACCAGCCCGAGGATAACAGCGAGGACACAGGCCAATCCGGCTTCGATCAGCAGCATCAATCCGGCTTGCGTAATCAATGTTGACATAGCCGCTTTCTCCTCCTTGTCAGAGCCTAACCCTTCGGAATGCTTGCGACGAGCGTCGAAACCCGTTGCGGTTCCGCGCTATCCGGGTCAGGATGGATGTGAATCTGAGGCTCCTTCACTCATTATAGTGAAGTTTGGCGTTCTATGCAAACATCCGCATTACTTCTTCCGCACAATCGACACCAGGATGATCCCTCCCATGATCAACGCCACGACAAAGCTCAGGATTACGATGGCCTGGACCAGCCAGGGAGTGTTGGTCGTTGCCGGGATCAGCCCCGCCAGCCCGATGATCATGGCGGCGACGATCAGGCTGAGGGACAGGCGGGTCGCCATGCGGTCGAGCAGTTCCAGGTTGCTGTGGTCCAGCGCGAGTTTGAGCGGCTCGCGTTTTTCGATGCGATTCAACAGCAACATGCCGATGTGCGGCAGTTCTTCCAGCAGATCGCTCCACACCAGGCCGCGCCGCATCAGCGTATCGATCAGGTGGCGGTTGGGCAGCGCCGATTTCAGCATCAGTTTGGCGGCATAAGGCGCGGAGAAGGCGAAAATGTCGAAGTCCGGCGCCAGCCTGAAGCCGATGCCTTCCATCATCGCCAGCGTCTTGCCCAATTGCCAGAAGTTGGTGGGCAGGTGCAGGCGATGGGCAAAGGCCAGGGGCATCACGGCATCCATCAGCTCGTCCACATGCACGTCTTTGAGCGCCAGGCCGTTGTAGTAGCGCAGCAGCCGTTCGATGTCCTGGCTCAAAGCCCGGCGATTCACATCCGGCGGCGCGGCCCCGATGTGGATCAGCCCATCGGCGACGCCTTTGGCATCCATGCGCACCGCGACGTTGTACAGCCGGATCAGCGTTGAGCGGTCGCCGTCGCTGAGATAGCCAACCATGCCGAAGTCCATCACGCCGATGACCTCGTTTTCCATCACGATCAGGTTGCCGGGGTGGGGGTCAGCGTGGAAAAAGCCATCTTCTAGAATTTCCTTGATGATCATCCGGGCCGCGTTGGTGGCAATCTTGTTGCGATCGAAGCCGGCTTCATCCAACGCGGCAATATGGGTGATTTTAATGCCCTCGATGTACTCCAGCACCAGGACGCGCCGGGTCGTATATTCCCAGTAAACCCAGGGGATGTGCAGGCAGTCTTCCTGGGCAAAGTTTTCGCGCAGGCGGTCGGCGTTGCGTCCTTCGCTCTGGTAGTTTAGCTCGTTGTGCAGGGTATCCGAAAAATCCTCGACGATTTCCTCCAGCCGGTACACGCGCCCCAGCGGGGTGTGATGTTCGGCGTATTCAGCGATGTCGTGGATGATTTCCAGGTCGGTCTGAATGGTGGGCAGGATGTTGGGACGCTGGACTTTGATGACGACTTTCTGGCGCGTGGCGAGTTTGGCGGCGTGAACCTGCGCGAGCGAGGCCGCCGCCAGCGGATGCGGATCGATCTCGCCGAAGACCTTCTCCGGCGGCTGCCCCAGTTCGGCTTCGATGACTTGGCGGATTTCCTCCCAGGGCACAGGCGGCACATCGTCCTGCAGTTTCGCCAATTCGGTGATATAGTCTGGCGGCAGCACGTCGGGGCGGGTGCTGAGCATCTGTCCCAGTTTGACGAACGCCGGTCCCAGCTCCTCCAACGCCTGGCGGAAGTGCGCCGGCAGTGAAGCGGGTTCCTGGATGGGGAAGGGGTACAGGTCACGCAGCCACAGTGGCTCCGTAGGCAGGTGCGAGAGTGCAAACCCGAACCCGTGGCGCGTGAACACTGTCAGAATGTGGCGGTAGCGTCGCAGGTGGCGGATGGGTCGGCTGATCGTCGGAATTTTGAACATCGTCTTTCTTTCGCTCATGTGGGCGTCTTGCCCGGACTATCGCTTATGAATGATGGGCCTGTGACGTCCGTATGGCGCCCTCGATATCGATATCCTGCAACAGGAACTCGCGTCATTTTGTTCACCCTGTCCATGGTCTATAACCGGTGATACGATATTTCAGCAGCGTCCAGAGCACGGTAAACCCATCCTTCCACGAAATCTTCTTGCCCTCGTTGAACTCTCGCCCGTTGTAGGCGATGGGGACTTCGTAGATGCGGTTGCCGCTGAGCAAGATCTGGGCGGTGATTTCGGGATCGAAGCCCCATCCCCTGGCCTTGAGATGGAGTTTGTCGGAGACCTCGCGCGTGAAGACTTTGTAACACGTCTCCATATCGGTGAGAATGGTGTTGTAGAGGATGTTGGTGACGAAGGTGAGGAAGCGATTGCCAACCATGTGCCAGAAGAACATCGCCTTGCTGGGGCCACCGCGAAAGCGCGATCCGTATACTACGCGCGTGCGCTTTTCCAGGATGGGGCGCAACAGGGCGGGGTAGTCGCGTGGATCGTATTCCAGGTCGGCATCCTGGATCAGGCGGATGTCGCCGCTGGCTTGTTGCAGCCCTGTCCACACCGCCCCGCCTTTCCCCTGGTTGGCCTCGTGGAAAACGATAGTGAAGCCGGCCTGACTTTCCAGCGTGCGCAGATAATCGCGCGTGCCGTCACTGGAGCCGTCATCCACGATAACCAGCTCGCGCTCCATCGCCACGACGGTCTCATTCGCGTGGTCGGCCCAGATGCGGATGTTCAAATCCACAGCCTGAATGCGCTCGATAATTTCCTGGATGGTCGTTATTTCGTTGTAAGCTGGAATGATGACCGAAAGTTTCACACGTCCTCCAAGGGCAGTCGGATAGTCGTCAGTCAGGTCGTCGTTGAATCTGGGGCGGGTTGGTCTTCTGACCGCGCCGGCAAGAGCATTATCCAGAGTGTGACCATACCCAATCGAGCAGTGCCTGTCGTTCAGCGGCGGTCAGATCGCGCCAATGACCCGGCTCCAAATCCGGTGGCAGCATCAGCGGGCCGATGGCCACGCGCACCAGCCGGATGATCGGCAGCGCCACCGCCGACAGCATACGCTTGATCTGCCGTTTTTTCCCTTCGTAGAGCACGATGCGCAGCCAGGTCGTTTTAGAGGGCGCGGCGAGCGGTTTGGGAAACGGCGGCAGCAGCGGCGCATCCGGCAGCACCTCCACCTCCGCCGAGCGGGTGATGCCGTCCTTGAGCGCCACGCCGTCACGGAGCTGTTGGAGGACGGCGGCTTCGGGATGCCCCACCACCAGCGCGAGGTAGGTCTTGGGATGGTTGAAGTCCGGGTGGGTGACGCGGTGCAGCAGTGGCCCATCATCGGTCAGCAACAGCAATCCCTCGCTATCCAGATCCAACCGTCCGGCGGCATGCAGCGTGCGCGGAATTCCCATATCAACCAACGCCGGGCGTCCATAGCGATCTTTATTGGCGCATAGCACGTCAAAGGGCTTGTACGCCATCGCATAACGGTAAGGTGGCGCGCTCAACGCCTGATCATCCTTCTCCAAAGCATTGTTGATGATTATAGTCGCGCCGGGCAAAGGGGCAAGCGCCAAAACATAGGCAAGGAGGTACAGTCTACAGTCACATTCGATTTGCATTTTCCTCGCTTATCTTGTATAACCTCACTGGGCGTGGTTTAGGTTAGCTTGACAAATTGCCCACTGGTCATCTTGTGCGACAATTGGTTTGCTGAAGACCAAGGCCCAGGGAGACGACCAGTGGGCGCACGACGGAATGATATCACAAGTAAACAACGAGCACAAATCGCGGTCGAGGTTTTGTATCCTGACAGACCGCGCGGGACAGTAAGCGAATTGGCCAAGAGTCACAACGTTTCGTGACAGACGATTTACGATATTGCTGAGGCCGGAGAGCAAGTCTTGATAGCGGGATTGCGCCCTGGCCCGCACGGTCCGCAGCCAGTTGTACCTCTATGCCCTGACGCGGCAGCCGCAGTGTGATGGAGAGACGTGGGGCTGTGTCCTGCTGGACACGCCAGCTACGCTGCAGTTCGCCAGTGATGCCGGGACAGGCTTGCCGGCCGGGGGTAAGGCCGCGGACATCGCCGTGCATCAGTTGGATTGGGACCACCTGCTGCGGCCTTTGTGGGGCCAGGCCACCCGTCTGGAGCAGCAAGCCTATACTGCGCTGGGCAAAGTTGAGGAGCGCGCCCGTCAGTTCGATCAAGCCAGCACACCCGGACGCTTGGCGTAGCATCTGGTCGCCTGGGAGGGCTTGAGCGCCGAGGCGGCCAGCCGGGTGGCGCGCTACGATGATTTTTTGGCGATAGCGCAACAAGTGGACGCGCAGTTCGCGCTGATTGACCTGGAAAGTGGGCAATTGCGCGACCCGGTGACGGGCGCGCAAAGCCTGCGCCATCTGGGAAAGCACAGGCTCGGCAAATCTTGTGGGAAAAGAGCTTGGATGAAGCCCACGCGCTGTTGGGCCCCCAGCAGCTGTGGGAGGCCTGGGCCGCGGTGTGTCAAGTCTTGGGACGTTCGTGGCGCGGCAGTATGCTGGCGGAATGTGTCAACAGCCTGCTGCGCCCGGCACTCGCCGCGCGGAAGCATATCGATCAGGGGTGCTTGGAATTGTTTCGCTTTCTCCATAACGTGCATCCTTTTCAACGGGGCAAACGTGCCGGTCATAGCCCAGCGCAACTTGTTGGCTTGCAGCTGCCAGATGACGCCCTCACTTTGCTCGGTTTGGCACCAAAGGTTAGCTCGACAACCGCTGACCAACCACCTGAGGCGGCCAACTCGCTACTGCCACCTATTGGCATTGTAACGCCTTTTTCGTTGCCTCTCTCAAGTGTCGAGAAGTGTCAATCTAACTTACTGAAAATCTGAACCATGCCCGGAACTCCTTAAAAATGGCAAATGGCGAATGGCAAATGGCAAATCGCCCACTCGCGTTACATTTCTACACGCCTCCGGAATAACTTTGCTTCAACGCTTAAGGCGGATCACAATCCGCCGTCCACGCAGCGCCGAATCGATGAAAAGTAATCGTATGCGCCGGGGAAGCCGGCTGAAGCCGCCCCACACACGTGTACACAGACTTCAGTCGGGAACGCCGCGCTGTATACATTATCGAACTAATTTCGAAACCTCATTAATCCGGCGCAAACCTTTTCGCGATTAAGGGTGTCAACGCCACACAAACTCAGCCAGTGACGGCCGGTGGTCGGATTCGCCATACGTGCGGCTGACCCACGTGCGCACTGCCCGGAAATCCTTCGAGAGGAACACCATGTCCAGTCGCATCTGTAGCGGGAGGATCGGAACTCCACGGAAACTGCCGCCGTAGGCCGGGAACGTGTGTCCCAGGCCCCATCCTGACGCACGGTGTGCGTCGGCCAAATATCGCCGCATCAGCACGTAGACGTCGCTTTGATCGGTGCTGTTGAGGTCACCCACCACGACAATCGGGCCATCACGTCGGGAGAAATCGGCGACCAATGTCTCAATGAGCTGCTGTCGAATCGCCATACTGTTGCGCACCTCTTGCGCTACGTCCATTCCTTGTTCGATGTAGACCAAAACATTGGTGGCGTGCGGGTGCACGTTGTACAGCGTGAATGGCCTTGCAGCAGCCTCTACGCGCATCGCCTGTACTTGCCACCAGGGATGCGCCAAATGTGAAATATCAAGTTCGGTCAAGGGGAGGCGGCTTAATACAGCCATGCCGCGATACGTGCCCTCGGCCTCTAAAAGTCTGTAAGGATACAGATCGCCGATTTCCTCCAAAAGCACATCGGCCATCAGGGGTGTGACTTCCTGCAAAGCAACGATGTCGGGCACACCATTTTCGACGATGACGCGCGCCGTTTCGGGAGAATGGCCGCCGCCCCAGACGTTGAACGTCATTACAGTGATCGAATCGGTATTTGGCGCTGGCGCGTTGGGCAAGAACAATTCCCCATACAGAAATATGAAGATCACGAAAGGCGCCAGCACACTCCGCCAATAACGCCAGTCACGGTACACGAAGCACACAGGAATTAGCAACACCAGCGGCAAAAAGAAGAGAGGCGCAAACGCATTGAGTAACGCCAGCCACCAGAGGGTATCGCCGAACCAGCCGTGTAGCAAAAACCACGAGATGATCAATGCCGCATAGACCCACGACAAGACCAGAAAGGTCTTCTTGAGCACCATGAACGATTTCCCTCCAAATGTAGCCGGCTTCTTTTGCATCTACCGCCTACAAGCTCAGTAATCGATAGCTGTGCACGGCAACCAGGCGGCGCAGCAACAGCTCCCAATCGTCATCCGAGGCGGGGACTGCATCCAC
>JAKJAB010000013.1:17551-20740 GCA_022707725.1 Chloroflexota bacterium
AGCCCGGCCTGACGCAACGCCGTCAGCGCGCCAAACTCCCGCCCGGCGCGATCACGTTCGTCGCGGATCGTGAACTTGACCACGAGATCGCCCAGGGTGCACGAGGCGCGGTACAGCCGGTTATTGCGCCCGCCGTCGATGTTGGCGATCGGCCAGACGTTCCATTTGCCATCGGCGCGATGCTCCGCCCTGGCAAGATAATCGAGCAGCGGGCGCAACATCGCTTCCCGCGCCGTTGACGGCAGTTTCTCGAAGACGTTCGCAACGATTTCACCTGTTAAGACTCACCTCATTATAATCTCGATGGGCGGCAAACCAAATCGACGGTCGGTGTAGGGGCGATGCATCCCCAACAAAACATCCGGTTAACCAAGCCTGGTGCGAGGGATGCATCGCCCCTACTTGAATTTACGCCCGGTACAGATACAATCCAGCTAACGACGTCAAAGAGGACGAAAATTCTACCGCGAATCTCCACCAATTTTTCTATTCGTGGAGATTGGTGTAGATTCGTGATTAGCCTTTAGGAGTTTGCAATGTCCAACAAACACGATACAGCCATTATCCGAGAATTAGCAGCCCGGGTAGCCGAAATCGCCGCGTTGCCGGTGCAGGAGGAGAAGCGCACGCTGTGGCGGCAGCTCAACGCGCTCAAACCCGCCCGCCCTATGGTGATGATCGACCAGGTCTGCTGGAACGAGATGAATCTTGACGACGAGTTAACCCTGCGCTGCGCCGACCCGGAATGTCGCGGCTATGAGGAATTTCTGCGGCGCACACTTTACCAGTGGCAACGCTTCCCAGTGGATATGGTAGTGGAACCGTTCATCCGCGTCCCCAAGGCAATCAGCAACACCGGCTTTGGCATCGACGTCCACGAGGCCACCGTCGCCACCGATCCGCAAAACGACGTCGTCTCGCACCGGTACGAGAACCAGTTCAAGACGCTGGACGATCTGCGGAAGGTGCAGATGCCGCAGATCAGCCACGATCCCGCCGAAACGGAGCGCCGCCTCGCCGTAGCGCACGAGCTATTCGACGACCTGCTAGAAGTGCGTGCGTGGGGCGTTGACCCGTACCTCTCCTTGTGGGATCCCATCGCCACGTGGATGGGCGTGGAAAACGTGTTGTACGCGCTTATGGATCAGCCCGACCTGATGCACGGGCTGGTGGGGCAGATGACGGACGGCTACCTGAGCATGCTGGATCAGTTGGAGAGCCAGGGGTTGCTGTGCGGTCCGCAAAGCCTGATCCACTGCACGGGCGCGTACACCGACGAGTTGCCCGCCCCCGGCTACGATCCGGCGAAGCCCCGCACGAAAGACATGTGGATGTTCGGGCTGGCACAGATGTTCGCCACCGTGTCGCCGCGCATGTTCAAGGAATACGAGGTGGAGTACGCCAGCCGTATCTGCGAGCGGTTTGGCCTGGTGTACTACGGCTGCTGCGATCCGCTCGACAAGAAAATGGCCCAGGTGCGGATGATCCCCAACGTCCGCAAAGTGTCGATGAGTCCATGGGTCGATCAGGAACGCGGCGCGGCGGAGATCAGGCAGGACTACGTCTTCTCGCGCAAGCCGAACCCAGCGTTTCTGGCCTGGGACGATTTCGACGCCGAGGCCGTGCGCGTGGATTTGATCGCAACGCGCGACATCTGCGCCCAATACGGCTGCCCGCTGGAACTGATCCTCAAGGATATCAGCACGGTGCGTTATCAGCCGCAGCGGTTGTTCGAGTGGGCGAAGATTGCTATGCAGGTGGCGGAGGAATGAGTCGAACTAAAAAAAGGACAGATCAAAGCCTTCCTGCAACAATAGCACATCCAAATCATCAACCAACCGATTGACCGCCTGAAGCAACGCCGCATCCCCCGTTCCCGCCAGCCGGAGAATGGCCTCAACCTGTTCGAGCATCATCGAAGGCCGTCTGGCGCAGCGTTCCGCCGCAATCTCCAGCAGGCGTTTTTCGCCGGGATGCGGCACGGCATTGAGGGCAAAGAGCACGTCGAAGTAGCTCGCCAATAGCGCCGCCACGCGATGATTGACGCTGACGAGATCGCGCCGCTCGACCGCTTTTTCGATCTGGCGCAGATAGGCGGGAATCACGTCACGCAAAACCGGATAGTTTTTGGCGATAATTGCACGCCGCAGCGGTTCGGGATAGAGACACTGGCATTGCGCTTGCAAGCGGGCAAACCAGCCATCGCGATCATACAACGGCAGCGAATTCCGCACCGTGTTCCAAAAGCACGTCGTATAGCCGACACTGGCCTGGTGGTGCACGAGCACCCGGTCGATCTGTTCCGCAATCCAGGCCGTATCCCAGTAAATCACATCTACCTCGATACCGGTCGGCCCGTCGACCCACTCATCGCCCAGGTCCCAGAATTGCAGATTCATATCCGCACGACTGGCCCCTCGCTGCGCCACAAGTGCCTCGCGAGCAAGCAGTGGGATAATGGACGTGGTATAGACATACAGGTCGATGTCCGAACCGGCATCCGCCTCCCCCGATGCGAGCGAGCCGCCCACAGTGACGGCCTCAACCTGCGGGAAGGCGCTGAAGGCGGCTGCCAATTCGCGCGCCAGGGTCAGGTGTCTATCTTCCCCCCTCTGGGGGGAACTAAAGGGGGGGAAAACCTCCGCCACCAACAATCGTCACTACTCCCCCTCAACCCCGCAGGCCCGAGCAATCGCATCCAGAACGCCCGCAAGATTGGTCTCAACCTCGTGATTCCAAAAGCGTATCACGCGCAATCCTTGTGCCTGCAACGAAGCAGTACGTTCAAAATCGTAAGCCGTTCGCGCCACTTCATTATGTTGACCGCCATCGAGTTCAACAACAAGACGCTTTTCATGGCAATAGAAGTCAACGATGTAAGGAGGCAATGGATGTTGGCGGCGGAATTTCAAGCCGGACAATTGTTTGCCGCGGAGCGCACTCCATAGCTTGCGCTCCGCGGACGTCGACACACGGCGCAATTCACGAGCGCGAGATAGCGTGGTTGGGTCTACGGGTAGTTTCTTTTTGTATTCAGCCATCGTTTGTAGTCGCAGAGAATCTCCCCCCCTTAATCCCCCCCAATGGGGGGGAGACCAGGCATGGAAGTGCGTGGAGACCGACGCGCTATGCTAATCCCCCCCAATGGGGGGGAGACCAGGCATGGAAGTGCGTGGAGACCGACGCGCC
>JAKJAB010000140.1:0-266 GCA_022707725.1 Chloroflexota bacterium
CCTGGTTCATCAAGCGCGACCGGCCTGACCTGATCGAGCGTTTCAACATCCCGCTGGACGAATATATTCGTCGCTGCGAGGTGCAGATTGCCGGTTGGGAGGCCACCCACGAAACGGTGCTCAATCCCGATGTCCCAGTGGATCATACGCTGTTGCGGGAACGCCTGCTGGCCGTCGGCGCCTCGGAATGGGATGTCAAGTACGTGAGTGAAACGGCCATCGACTTCGACGCGATTACGGCTTCACACGAATATGGCTCCTACATC
>JAKJAB010000140.1:276-8474 GCA_022707725.1 Chloroflexota bacterium
ATCATCCACAGCCTGGAGACAGGGATTCCGCGTGTGATCTATGGCAATGTGATGAATCACGGGCTAATTGACAACCTGCCGCAGGGGTGCTGTGTTGAGGTTCCGTGTCTCGTGGACAAAAACGGCATCCAGCCCACCCGCGTCGGGACGCTGCCTCCGCACCTGGCGGCGCTGATGCAGTCCAACATCAACGTGCAAGGCCTCACCGTCGAAGCGGCCTTGACTGGCCAGCGCGAGCACATCTACCACGCCGCCATGCTCGATCCGCACACGGCTGCCGAGCTGGACCTGGATCAAATCTGGCATTTGGTGGACGATCTCATCGAGGCGCACGGCGACTGGTTGCCGGCCTATCGATAATTCTAACTCCTAATCTGTCCGAGAATTCACCACAGAGGCACAGAGATTACAGCGAATCTTATTTTTTCTCCGCGTTCTCCGTGTCTCTGTGGTTCAAGATGTGCTCGGCTGAATCGTTACCCGGTGTTTATGTCTGGCTGTCGTCGCTCAACGGCAGCCGCACCACAATACACAGCCCCGGCTTTTCTGGATCGTCGGTGTAGGGACTCTCGGCGTGGACGGTGCCGCCGTGCGCGGAGACGACCGATCTGGCCAGCGCCAGGCCCAGCCCCACGCCCCCATATCGCCGCTTCGCGCTGCCATCCACCTGGTAGAAACGCTCGAAGATGCGTTCCAACTTGTCCGGCGGAACTCCAATTCCGTCGTCACAAATGGATAGTACGGCTTCTTGCCCCTGTCGGTTAAGCCGGACCCAGATGTGCCCACCGGTTCCGGTGAATTTCAACGCATTCCCGATGAGATTGTCTAGCAGACGGTGAAACTGTAATCGGATACCATAAACGCATTGCGGACTGGGTGGTACTTCCGCCGATAGTGTTAAGGCTCTCTGGCGTGCTTCGTTCTGGAATTCGGCGCTCACCGTACTGACGAGATGGGTCAGATCCACTATTTCGACTGATGGTTTATCGCCTTCCGCGTTCTCGATTTGCCATAGGAGGGTGATGTTCTCCACAAGGTCGCGTAGCATGATACTGCGTCGCGCAACGATGTCGATGGCCTCGGCTTGCTGTTCCGGGATCGGTCCGAGTGAACCGTCACGCAGCATTTCCGCATACCCCATCACCAATGCAATTGGCGTGCGTAGTTCATGGGAGATGTTTTGTAACATCTCGTCTTTCATCCGGTCCAATTCTTCTTGACGCCTTAGCGCTTCCTCCAGGATTTGTGCTTGACGCGCAGTTGCTTCATAGAAGCGGGCATTCTGTAAGGCCAGCGCGATGGGGACACTCAACGTTTTGAGAAGTCGCTGGTCTGCTTCTTTGTAAAGTGCGTCATCCATACTAACCAGGGAGAGAATGCCGATCAATTCATCGTGAATCTTGAGGGGCAGGTCCAGGATGAACCCGTTTTCCAGTTCCCTTTGCGAAGACACCCATCGCATGAGCGTTTGTTCGGTGTTCTTGACGCTGAGGCCGTGAACGGTTCTGACGGGTTGCGCGATGCCCTGTTCGGAGATGGCTGTCAGGGTATGCGCTTCCTTGTCCCAGAGATGAATCATGCCATGCTGTATGCTGAGCGCGCTTTTGATGTGCGCGAGTGCGCGTCTGGCGACTTCCTTCAGTTCGAGTGTCTCTGCGAGTGTTTGTGACAGGGCATTCAACGTTGTCAGGCGTTGGCGTTCCATCTCCAGGGATTCGATCAGACGTAAATGCTCGATAGTCGCCGCGACGTAATCCGCAAAGAGCTGCAGATGCCTGGCGTCGGCGGCGGTGAATTGACCGGGGCGACTGCCATCGACGTTGAGGAACCCGATCACCTCATCGCGGACGATAAGCGGCGTCCCTATGTAGGCGCGCACGTTTTCCGTCCCCTCGATATGGCGCCAGAGTGCGGAACTGGTTGTGTCCATAATCAACAAGGGACAGTGGTTGGCAGCCATATATTCATAGGTCGCCAGCGGCTTTGACAGTAAGCCGTTCTTGATGGTGTCATTCAGTTCGATGTGCAAATTCTGGTAACCTGTTGCTGCACCCATCTCCAGGTGCTGATCTTTGATGAGAAAGATGTTAGCGGCGTCGCATGGCGCGATACTTGCCGTTTTCTCGACCGCCAGTTGCAGAGCTTCGCCTGGCGTCCGCGCCTGCGACAGAGCCAGACCTGCTTCGGACAGGGCTTCGAGCTGTCGGCGCGAGACCTCGCGCGCGGTAACGTCCATCACACTGGCGATGAGCGCCGGGCGTCGCGCGTGCATGGCGAAGGAGCCGTAGGTCTCCACGTCGAAAATGCCGCCATCCTTGCGTATCCCTTTGAAGGCGAAACGGACGGCTTGCATTTTTTCCTGAAGACATGCGTTAATGTTTTCTTCCACCTCGGTTTGATAGTTCGGTGCGGTCAGATCGCGCGGGCCGAGCTTGTCGATGATTTCCTCCGGACTATCGTAGCCAAACATATAAGTCGCCGCCGGATTAATGTAGCGAATCAAGTTGCCCTGAATGAGAACGATGCCGGCAAGGGCATGTTCTGCAAGCCGCCGAAAGCGTTCTTCGGATGCGCGCAAAGCTTCCTCAGCCTCAGCGCGCCGCGATTCGGCTTCCATGCTTTCCAGCGCGAAGCTGACATCGGCGGCGATTTCCTTGAGGAGTTGCAGTTCGGCGGCGTCGAAGGCGCTGCGGGCGGTGGTGGAGGCAGCCAGGATTGCGTCGATTGTTCCGTTCATACGAATGGGGGCCGCGGCGGTTGTCCAGGTCAGTGGATCCTCGCGTGGGCGCGTCTCGGTTTTTCGTCCGATGACCGTTCGACCTTCGTTGAGCGCTTGTTTGGCGACAGTCAGGTTATAAGGGGCCTGCGTGATGTGTGTGTCGAGTTGATCGTGATGGACCGCGGAACCGGTTGCACTGAGCGCCGGATACAGCTCGCTGTTGCGCAATTCCCCGATCCAGACAGACTCATACCCACATTCTTGCGCCAGGACGTTGCACACTTCTTGCAGCAGTTGACGGCGGTTCTGCCGGATGTACAGGATCGCCTGATCGATACGTTTGGTCGCCCGTAGTGTTTGATTGATGCGCTCAAGAGGGTCGTGTTGCATACGTGGCTTCTTACCGGCCTTGCACTAACTGCCGCGCGATAGTGTTGTGTCGTTCTACGATGGCGGGAACCTCCACCGTGAGCAGATGTCCATCCTGAATCACGACGCGCCCGTTGATAACCGACAGGTTGGTGACCTGTGGATGGCAGAAAACAGTCGCTGCCAGTGGATCGTGGACCGCGCCGCCGGCGTAGCCGAGCGTATCCAGGCGCAGCCCGATGAAGTCGGCGGCTTTGCCGGGCGCGAGCTGCCCGATGTCGTCCCGCCCCAGGACGTCGGCCCCGCCGCGCGTCGCAATCCAGAGCGCTTCTTCGGCGCTGAGAGCGGCGGGATTGCCCCCCCCTTTCGTCCCCCCCATTGGGGGGGAGGTGGAGGGGGGGAGTACACGCTGCAAGAGCATCGCCAGGCGCGCTTCCGCCAGCAGGTGTGAACTGTCGTTGCTCGCCGAGCCATCCACGCCCAGACCAACGGGGACGCCCGCATCCAGATAAGCGCGCACGGGCGCAATCCCGGAAGCCAATCGCATGTTGCTTGACGGACAATGCGCCACGCCAGTGTGCGAATGGGTCAGTTCGCGTATTTCCGCGGGATTGATGTGCACGCCATGCGCAAACCATACGTCATCGCCGAGCCAGTCCAACGATTCGGCATAGCCCACCGGGCGCTTGCCGGACCGCGCCAGACAGAAATCTTCCTCGTCAAGGGTTTCTGCCAGATGAGTGTGCAACTGCACGCCGTAAGCACGCGCCAGCCGCGCCGACTCGCGCATCAAGTCCTCCGTCACGGAGAACGGTGAGCAGGGGGCGACGGCAATGCGGAGCATCGCGTAAGGCTGCGCGTCGTGGTAGGTCTCGATCACGCGCTGGGTGTCTTTGAGAATGAAAGCCTCGTCCTCGACGACGCGGTCGGGCGGCAATCCGCCCTTGCTTTCGCCCAGGCTCATCGAGCCGCGGGTGGCGTGAAAGCGGACGCCGATCTCCTGCGCGGCGCGGATTTCGTCGTCCAGGCAGGCGTCGTTGGGGAAGATGTACAGGTGGTCGGACGTGGTCGTGCAGCCGGAGAGCATCAGTTCCGCCAGCCCGGTCAGCGCGCTGACGTAGATGGCTTCCCCGGTGAACCCGGCCCAGATCGGATACAGTGTCTTGAGCCAGTTGAACAACACCGCATCCTGCGCGGCAGGGACAGCGCGGGTGAGTGTCTGGCAGAGGTGATGGTGTGTGTTGACCAACCCCGGAAGAACGATCATACCGGTCGCGTCGATGACTTGATCAGCAGTGTAGTGGCTCAGTTCGGCAGTCGTCCCCACCGCCTCGATAACAGCGCGTCCAGCGTCGTTATCGCGCACAAACAGTGCGCCATCTGCGATACGATGGCGCTGGTCATTCATCGTGACCAGGAGTGTGGCGTTTTTCAGCAACAGCGTACGCATCTTTACCTCCGTGTGATTTTCAGGAGCATGGGGCGTCTTTGAAATTTGCATAGTGCATAGTGTAGCACAACGGCGTGATTGAGCAACTGGCGGTCGGCAATCGCGGTTGTTTTGTCGTTCAACCGTGTTACACTCGTTGTTGCGTCGAAACGCGCAAACGCCAGATTTTGGGGGTGACAGGTGACCGTTGAATTGGGGAAGTGGCTCAAGAGCGCAAGTCTCCTGGTTTTATTGTCGGGATTGTTGGCCGCACCGGCGACGGCGTTCGATCCGCCGCCCGATGTGACCGGCCAGACGCGGAGGTTGCTGGCGGAAGCGAACCTTCCCTGGTCTGTGTATGATGTCATCTTCACGCAGCAGACGCTCGCCGTCTGCCTCGCTATCCCGCCGGAGACATTGCTGGCAGACGGCGGTCTGGGAGCCGAGGCCGTGCAGTCCATGGTGCAGCGCGCGCTTGCGCCGCTCGATTGGCGCGTGTTGCGCGTGCAGGCGTGGGATCCGGCGACAGGTGCGTGTCGCGCGCTCTCGAACTTTCTGCCGCGCAGCACAGATGCCAGTGTCGCTGGTATCGAATCCGTCGTTCCTGCGGTGACTGCCACTTCGTTCCCGCGCGGGCTGGCGGGCAAGACAGTCTACGTCAGCGCGGGGCACGGCTGGCAGTGGAGCTACGTCTCCGAAATGTGGCGCCCGCAGCGCGGCGTCACCGAAGGGCTGATCGAGGATCACAACAACGCCGAGGCGGTCGGGCAATACCTGATCCCTTACCTCGAAAACGCCGGCGCGACGGTCATCCCGGTGCGTGAGCGCGACTGGAATACAGAGCGCGCGATCGTCGATAACGACCAGGGTGCGCCGGGTTACATCGAGACGGGAATCTGGGCTACCGGTGTCCTGACCGGTTATGCTGGTGGAACGTATCGTTTTGCGGCCACGGTGGCAGGTATGCCCACAGCGACCGCGTCCTGGCACATCGCTGTGCCGCGCGCGGGCGCCTATGCACTGTATGCGTGGGTGTATCCCGGCACAAATCGTGCGCCCGATGCGCACTACACCGTATCCCATGCCGGTGAAACGACCAGCGTGTGGCTCGATCAGCGCATCCGGCGGCCAACGTGGCGCTACCTGGGGACGTTCCCCTTCTACGCTGGCCTGGCGACGGTGACGCTGGACAATGCCTCGGCTGGCGGTAGTGGCGCAGTCGTGATCGCCGATGCGCTGCGCTTGGGTGGTGGCGCTTTCGACAGCCTGGACGGCATCGTGACCGACGCGACCTTCCCGCCGCAACGTCCCTGGTGGGAAACGGCGACCTTCTACTACAGCCAGTGGATGGGGTTGAATTACGACGACTGGGAGGGTTTCAACGACGTGACCGCCCGGCCGATGTTCGCGCGCTGGAACCACGCCGGCAGTGCTGAGGACGCACTCTACATCTCGTGGCACACCAACGGTTACACTGGCACCACGCGGGGCACAGAGTCCTATGTTCACAACGGGGATACCTATTCGCGCACGCTTGGTAGCCTGCAATTGCAGACCGCTGTTCACCAGGAACTGCTCCACGACATCCGTGCGGGCTGGGATGCGGCGTGGGTAGATCGCGGGCAGCGCCAGGCCGATCTGGGCGAATTACGGATGCTGTGGGATGGCGATCCCGCGACGCAGATGCCCGGCGTGTTGCTGGAGATCGCGTTCCACGACAATCCGGTGGATGCGCAATCGCTCAAGGACCCCCGCTTCAACCAGTTGGCGGCGCGGGCCGTGTATCAGGGCATCGTGCGTTACTTTGAACAGCGCGACAGCGTGGATTTGCTGACGCTGCCTGAGTCGCCGACACACCTGCGCGTGCAAAATCTGGGTGGGGGCGCGGTGCGCGTGACGTGGCAGCCTTCGCCCACGGATGGCGTAGGACTGCGCGGCGAGGCAGCGACTGGCTACCACTTGTATACCAGTCCAGATGGCTTCGCCTGGAGCGCGCCGGTTGTGGCTGCCGGGACATCGTACACGCTGACCGGACTTAGCGCGGGTCAGACGATCTACGTCCGCGTCGCTGCGGTTAACGACGGCGGCGAGTCCTTTCCCACCGAGGTTCTGGGGGCGCGCGTCGGCGACCAGCCGTTGCTGCTGGTCGTTAACGGCTTCGACCGGCTGCACGCCGATGAGATCGTTGTCCAATACGATCCGGTAGAGGGGCCGAACGCGCGCATGTGGGTCGACCAAATGAACAGCCGGAATTACGTCGCGCATCACGGGCAGGCTGTTCCCGCGGCTTACGCCTGGAACAGCGTCAGCAACGAAGCCGTGCAAGACGGGCTGGTGTCCTTGCAGGACACATTACTCGTTGATTGGCTGCTTGGCGAAGAGGCCGCGTTGGAAGACGGCACGCTCGATGCTGCCGAACGCGCTGCGTTGGCGATGTTTCTCAACAGCGGGCGCGCGCTGCTGATCAGTGGGGCGCACCTGGCCTGGGACCTCGATGGCATGGGCCGAGCGCCTGCCTTTCTGTATGACACGTTGCGCGCCGGATGCGTTGTGAGTGATGCTGGAACCTCTACCGTCCAACCTGTGGCGGATAGCGCATTTGCCGGTTTGGGGCCATTGACGTTTGACGCGCCGGATGCTTATGTCGTCGATGCGGCGGATGTGCTCGCGCCGTTAAACGGCGCGACGGCGGCGCTGACCTATGTCGGCGGGGTGGGGGGCGCGGCGGCGATCCAATATGCGGAAGGTTGCCAACGACTACTCGTCCTGGGCTTTCCGCTTGAGGCGCTGCCACAGCCGTCGCGAAGCGCCGTGATGGCGCGCGCAGTGGACTATCTCGCCGCGTGTCTGGTGTCTGATACGGCGATAGAGACGCCGCGCGCGAGCGGCGCGTACAACGTGACCCCTGCCTTTGCCGGTTCCGCGTCAGGGTGGGGATTGGCGGGTGCGTCGGTGCAGATGCAGCGGGCCAGTGACGGCGCCTATTGGAACGGCACGAGTTGGAGCGCGGCGACGTGGCTGTCTGCTACAGGGACATCGGCGTGGAGTTACGCGCTGCCCACACTTACCGAGGAGGGCGACTACACCGTGACGGCGCGCGCCGCGAGCACACGCGACGGTAGTGTGTGGTTCGATCCCAGCCCCGCCACGGTGACTTTCACCTTCGATGTGACCCCGCCGCTCACGCCGACGTTGATCACGCCTACAGGCGGCATCTTCCTCCGGACACCCTCACTCGTCTTCCAGTGGACTGCGCCTGAGGATAGCGGTTCAGCGCTGGGTTATCAGTTGGATGTGGGCGTGCGCGTTTACACTACGCCCGCGACGACGTACACCGTGACGCTACCCACAGGCATCTACACCTGGCGTGTGCGTGCGCTGGATGCGGCCGGCAATGTTGGCCCCTGGAGTGATTCCGGCGTCTTCGAGGTTGAGGTCGAACAGGTGTTTCTACCGCTGGCGATGCGGTAGTCAACGAGCTGACTCAACTATGCGAGGACAGCACAAGTTGGCTGCCCTCGTGTGATTTGTGCCGTTAGGACGATGCGCGCCTTCCGATTAGTAGTTCTTTGTTACCAGGGGCAAATAGACGTACTTAAAATGCCGATAGTAGTAGACGCGTAGATAATCGATGCGGCTACCGTTAGGGATGTTGAGATGGAGGTTGAACACATTGTAGGA
>JAKJAB010000141.1 GCA_022707725.1 Chloroflexota bacterium
CAATACCGCAGTCGTCGTTGCCGGCAACCCGCTGGGCCTCAGCGGCGAATACGAATTGCGCGATTACTGCGCGCTCGTGCACTCCGAAGGCGCGGACGTGCTGGCGACCTACAAGGACGACTTCTACGCTGGCCGGCCGCTGCTCACCGTCAACGCTTTTGGCGACGGCAAGGCGTACTATCTTGCCTCCAATCCTGACGACCGCTTCCTGCGCGATTTCTACGGTGCGCTGGATGCAAACCTGGGACTGCTGCGTTCGCTCGATACGGAACTGCCCCACGGCGTCAGCGCACAACTGCGCACCGACGGCGAGACGAAGTACATCTTCGTGATGAACTTCAACGCGGAACCTGTGGTTATCGACCTGGGCGCGGCGACGTACACCGATCTGCTGACCGGGGAGACATTGAGCGGCGCGGTCGAGTTGGGCGTCTACGATGTGAAGGTGCTTGTCGCGTAGACTAACACTGGCTCGAGTTTTACCAACTGAAGCCGGCGCGTACACGTACACACCGACTTCAGTCGGTTTTTACAGCAGTTCGATAGAGAGTTGTCATGTCCTATCAGCTTTGGTACAGACGTAATCTCCCACATTGGCAGCCAGGAGGCGTTCCTTTCTTCATCACTTGGCGGTTGGCCGGTTCCTTGCCCGCTGCTTTCCTTGCCGAATATACTGCTGAACGAGAGCGTATCGCTCAAGACCCTCGCGCGCAGGATGAGCACAGCGATTGGGCGATCAACGCTTACAAACGCCTTTTAGCGCGTTTTGATGATGAGCTGCACAAAGTGGATAGTCCCCGTTGGCTCGCGCAGTCCGATATCGCAGCCATTGTACGTGATGTTATACATCAAGGCGAAGAAGAGTATCTATATCGTTTGTATGCTTATACCGTGATGAGTAATCATGTTCACGTTCTGCTCCACCCATTAGAGGATGCGCAAACCGGGAAACCGATTCCTCTTGCTCGTATTACCAAGATGCTCAAAGGTCGCTCGGCTCGTTATGCTAACCTGAAATTAGATCGGGTGGGGCAACATTTTTGGGCGCATGAGTCGTATGATCATTGGTCGCGGAATGAGAATGAGACCCGACGCATCGTAGCATATATCCTTAACAACCCTGTCAAGGCCGGATTGGTTTCGGATGCATCTGCCTGGCCATGGAGTTGGGCCGCGGAGTTTTGAAAGAACCGTGTTTATGTTTAGCAGTGGCTTGGCCGACTGAAGTCGGCGGGTACGTGTGTTCTCCGGCTCGACTGAAGTCGGCGGGTACGTGTGTTCTCCGGCTCGACTGAAGTCGGCGGGTACGTGTGTGCTCCGGCTTTAGCCGGGTTCTTCCGGCTCATGTTTTAGTTGTGTTATGACAGGATCTCCTTGAGCACTTCGTCGAGTTCGCCGGGTGTATGTGACGGCGGAGCGAGGCCCAATCCATCCAGTAAGCGGACAGCCCTCTCTCGGATGTCGCTCTCGCTGGCCGGGTGGCGGCGCACCAGATCGAGCAGCACGGCAGCCTGGGGTTTCGATCCCTGCTGCGCAAACAGCCAGGCCAGGTTCACCAGGATTTTGGTCGCCATGGTGAGGGTCTGGGTGTCCTGCGCGATTTGCAAGGCTTCGGTGAGGTGGGTTTGTGCATCGAGACAGTTGTTTTGGGCGCAGGCGATTTCGCCCAGGTTGTTCAGGCACGTCATGATTGTCCACGGCTCCTGGAGAGCGCGCCCGATGTTGAGACCTTCCCGATAAAACTGCGACGCTTTCCGGTAGTTGCCCAGCGTGTAAGCGATCTCGCCCAGGTTGCTCAGAGCAATCGCCTGACCGGTTTGATCGCCGATCTGGCGGCAGATGTCCAGGCTTTCCTGGTAAAATGTCCCGGCCTGTGAATAGTCTTCCCGCAGATGGAAGATCGTGCCCAGATTGTTGAGGTGGATGGCGACGTTGAATTGATCGTCCAGGGCGCGACTCAGGGCCAGGCACTCTTCGAACATCTGTTGTGCTGTGCCATAGTCCCCGCGATGGCAGGCTTCATCGCCCAGTGCGTTGAGCGGCGCCATAATGAGCCGCTGATCGCCGAGTTCCCGCGCCAGCGCCAGGCTTTCCTCGAGCAGCGCCTCGGTCTGTTCCAGATCGCCGGTCCTGTAAGTGAGGAGACCCAAGACCTGGAGCGACTGTGCCATGCCTCGACGATCCCCAATCTGCTCGGACAGGGCAAGGCTCTTCTCGGCCAGTCGCGCAGCTTCGTCGTTCTGCCCCTGGTGACGGATGGCGTTCGCCAGGTTGACCAGGCTGAAGATTTGTTCATCCGGTATCTCCCGGCGCTCGGCGATTTCCAACCCGCGTTCCAGCGCGGCGATGGCCTGTCGATAGAAACCCTGGTGCAGATAGAGTGCTCCCTGACGCGCTAATAGCTTGCCGAGCAACGGTTCCTGATCTGGATCCACCCACCATTTCTCAATGGCCTGTGCGAGCAGCATGGCTCCCGCCTGGAACCAGCAGCGAATGTCGCAGAAGAGGTAGAGGCTCTCCAGGCTTCGTTCGACTGCTTGCGCGTCTTCTTGCGACACAGCCCATTCCCAGGCCTGACGCACATTATCGCTCTCCTGGGTGATTTCCAAAAGGGCTTGTTTTTGTGATGCGCCTTTCAGATGTGGCTTTTGCCCTTCCAGGAAGGCGGCGTAATAGCGAGCGTGCTCTGTGTGGATGGCTGTGGCCTCTTCAGTTGCATCGAGTTTTTCGACGATGTATTGGTGCAGCAGCGGGTGCAGACCATAACGCCCGTTAGCGTCGGCGCGCAGCAGCGATTTGTGGACCAGCCCGGCGAGCACATCCGGCGTGGCGGCAGCAATCTGTGCGGCGGCGGCGCGGTCGAAACCGCTTTGGAAGACGGCCAGCCGGGCCAGACACGCGCGTTCCGGCTCGGTGAGTAGCTTCCACGAGTACTCGAAGGAAGCGCGCAAGCTGCGGTGGCGTGGATCGACGTTGCGCAGGGAGGTCGTCAGCGCATCGCTGTTGGCGGCGATTTCTGCGGCGATGTCGCTACAGGTGCGGGTATCCACCCAGACCGCCGCAAGTTCGAGACCCAGGGGGGTGCCTTCGACCAGACGGCAGATGCGCAGCACGTCGGGAAGCGTGCGCGCATCGAGCGCAAAGCGCCGGTCGACGCGCTGCGCACATTCGGTAAAAAGGGCGACGGCGCTGTAGTTTGCCGCGTCCGGGCCAGGTACGTCTGTTTCGGGATACGCCAACCCCTCCAGGTGATACACAAGCTCTTCGCGCAGGTTGAGCCGCTCCCGCGAGGTCACCAGCAGTGTGACGCCGGGCGCGCGGCTGAGAATTTGCTCGATGAGAGCGCTGTTGCAGGGCGCGTCACCTTGTAGAAGGTGTTCGAAATTGTCGAGCGCCAGGAGCATCTCTTTTTCGCGCAGGTAGTTGAGTACTTGCGTTTCGGGCGACTGTGGCCCTTGCAGGGAGAAACGAAGCGTTCCGGCGATGGCGTAGGCGATGAATTCGGTGGACGTCACCGCATCGAGCGGAACGAAGGCGACGCCGTGCGCGAACAAGCCGCGTTGTTCTTCCAAGACGCGCAACGCCAGACGGCTCTTGCCGATTCCACCTGGGCCGACGAGGGTGACGAGGCGACAATCGGGCGCGGCCAACCATTCCGCCAGTTCGGCCAACTCCGCCGTCCGACCGATGAAACGGGTGGAAGCGGAAGGCAGGCCGCCGTCCGGCGCCGCCGGCGCCTCTTCGCGCTTGATGGCCTCGAAGAGCGCTGTCGTTTCCGTCATCGGCTCGACACCCAACTCCTGTTGCAGGATGCGGCGACAGGTTTCGTACTGGGCCAGCGCCGCGCTGCGTTCTCCCTCCATCGCCAGCAGGCGCATCAACTGGCGGTGCGCCTCTTCGCGCCAGGGTTCCAATTCCACCTGCCGCCGCGCGAACTGCCGCGCGCGCTCCAGGTCGCCGCGCCGGGTGTAGTAATCGGTCAGCGCGAACATCGCTTCGACGGCTTCGCGGTGCAGCCACTCGCGTTTGAGGGTCGCCCATTCCTCGAAGAGCGTGCTGTCGCTCAGGAAGAAGTGTTCCAGAAATTCCCCGCGATACAACCCGGTCATCCGCAGCAGGCGTTGCATACAAGGCAGGCAGCGCTCGACGCGCCTGTGACGGTGCTCCTGGCAGGCGGCGTCGAGCGCCTGAAATTCGGCTGCGTCCACCTGATAGTCGCTGGCGGGGTTGAGCTGCACGGTTTCACGGTCGATGAGCAGGAATGGGGCAGCGCATTGTTCGTCTTCGCCGAGCGCCTGGCGCAGATAGAGCAGGGTCTGGCGCAGGTTTTGGCGCGCCTTGTTTTCCGGCTGATCGGGCCACAGCAGCGTGGCAAGCGCGTCGCGGCGTTGCGGTTGCGCGCTTTCCAACGCCAGATAGGCCAGCAGTGCGCGGGCCTTGTCGGTGGCGAACCCGGTCAACGCCTTGCCGTCCAGCGTGACTTCGAAGGTTCCTAAGAGCCGGATATTTAGATGTGCCATAGCGTGTTGGTGAATCGCCGGGATCGCAGTGATCGCGCCGGTTGTGGTTTACGTCGTCTGCGCCCTCCGCCAATACGGGGGCGTTACGGGCCAACGATCAGCGCCTTCCAGGTATTTTCCCCTACGATTCCATCAGCCGTTAAGTTGTGCTCTGTTTGGAAAGTTTTGACCGCGTTTCGCGTAGCCGGGCCGAAAATCCCATCCACCGCGATGTTGCTATACCCGTAAACGTTCACCAGCAGGTGTTGTGCGGCAGAAACAGCGTCGCCTGTGACGCCTTGTTTCAGGACGTGATTTTGGATAAGCGCGCGCCAGGTCTTTTCCCCTACGATTCCGTCAGCCGTTAAGTTATGCGCTGTTTGGAAAGTCCTGACCGCCTCCTGCGTCGCCACGCCGAAAATCCCGTCCGCTGTGATGCTTGCGCCCTCCGCTTTGAGCAAGGATTGAAGCGCGTAGACGTTTGGCCCTTTATTTCCGTTGTGATAGGTCGGCCAATCGGAGACGACGGGCGCGGCTGTGGGCGCTATTGTGGGCGCGGCGGTAGGCGCTATTGTGGGCGCGAGCGTGGGTTCAGGGACGATAATCTGCACGTAGAATTGTCCGCCAAAGCGCTCCCCGCTCGAGGTTTGCGCTTGCCAGTTGGAGCGATACGTCCCTGGCGCATCGGGTGAGACGAAATTCACGGTGACGTCGACGTTTGCGCCCACGACCGCGGCAGGAAGGGCCACTGAAGCCGGCCCGCCCAACGGGTCGCCGGAAATGTACGCGAAAAGGTATCCTGATTCCCAATCGCACGTGCCGCTGTTGCGGATGCGCCAGGTTTTGGCAAACGGCGTATTGGGCAAGAAAACGGCGTCGTCGGGCACGGTTACGTCGGCGACGTATGCGGCCGCAAACGTGCAACCGGGCGTGGGTGTATTTGTGGGGGCGTCTGTAGACGCTGCCTCCGGTGTTGTTCCCCCGCTCCCCGGTGTTGCGGCCACAACTTCCCCTGCTTGCGTCGCGGTGGGGGAAGGTGTGTCGGTTGAGCCAGACTGCGGCGTTGCTTTTGAGGTGGCGCAGGCCAACGTCGTGATTATCAAGAACGTCAATAGTAATCCAATCTGTTTGCGTGACAAGGCTCCCTCCTTCGCTAAAAATGATCGAACAACACGATTATAAAGCAGTTCCGCCAATTCAACAACATGCTCTTTTCGGCAAGGCCAGCCGGGCGCGCCCGAAGACCGGCGCGGCGATGCAAACGAGAATCCCCGGCGCGTTATGACGTTTTTATGACGGCAGTGCGGTACGCTATTCTGTGGAGCCTTGAAAAGGCTTCCTATCCATCCCGGGCGAGCGCACTGCACCCATTGTGCAAGCGTTACCATAATTTTACGGAGATCAAAAATGAAAAAGATTTTGTTTGTTGGGGTTGTTTTAAGCGTGCTCTTTCTTGGGCTGGGGACTGCGCGGAGCGCGGCAGCGGCTGCTCCGCCACAGCCAGAAACGCCATCCGAGCCGGACGTATGCAGCGCGCTGGCTTCTGACGACGGAGCGGTTTTTCGCCGCACATTGACGGCGACAAAGGACAGTTACGTTGACGATGCCAGGCCAGATACGAACTATGGCGCAGACAGCGAGATGCTGGTTGGCAATGTCGCTTTCCCCAGTGCGACGATTTATCATACGTTGGTAGCGTTCGATCTATCCGAGTTGCCTGCGGATGCAGCGATCTTGACGGCGACGCTGGAATTGTTTCAGACGAACACCTACATTGAGGACATCCTCATCAACACCCAGGCGTTGACGTCCACGTGGACCGAAGGGGCCGTAACCTGGAACAACCAGCCTGGCTTTACCCAGGTGGATGAGGCAACGGAGGGTACGCGCTCCGGCGATTGGCGGCAATGGAACATCACGCCGATTGCCCAAAAATGGCGCGCAGGAACGCTGACCAACCACGGCGTGCGGTTGGTCTATGTTTCCGGCCCTGCTTTTGTGCAAGCCTTCAGTTCCCGCGAAGGCGACAACCCGCCGCGTTTGGTGGTGGAATACGTGCGCCGCCCCACGTTTACTGCACAGGCCGATACATATATTAGCCAGGACAACCCGACGCAGAATCACGGCAATTTTTCGCAAATGATTGTACGGCGCACTCAATCCCCTACCCGTGAGGACCAATCGCTGCTCCAATTCGACGTGTCCAGCATCCCGGCCGATAGCACTATCATCAGCGCCACGTTGATTGCGAAAATATGGTTCAACCGCGCGTTGGCTTCTCCACAGGCCCTGCCTGCCGTTTTACCTACCGCCAACCTGGACAGTTGGACCGAGATGGGGGTAACGTGGAACAACCGCCCGGGCGACGCAAGCCAGGGCGACCCTCCGTCTTCTATGATGGTGCAGATTGGGTACGACTTCTTCACCCATTGGGACGTCACGAATATCGTCCGGGCGTGGAATTCCGGCGCTTTGCCCAATCACGGGTTCCGTTTGAAGATCGCTGACGCCGAATCCGGCGGCATTTCTTATCACACCCACGACAGTTCTTCTGCCGCGCAATTGATCGTCACCTACGCCCCAAAGCCGTGCTATCCCGCCACAAGCGTGACCATTGGCGGAGCGACGCAGGGCATCACTGATACGCAATACACTTTCCACGCCACCGTCCTGCCGATGACGGCGACGCTGCCTATTCTTTATACCTGGGAAGCGGACGAGCAATCTGAGTTCGAGACTTCTGACACCGTTATCACCTACACGTGGGCGACGACAGGCGTGAAGACGATCACGGTGACGGCCTCGAATTGTGAGAGCAGCGTGGTGGGCGTGCATCAAATCGAGATCAAAGCGCCCGCGCCCGCGTGCGAGTTTCCGCTTACCGGTTTGACGCTCGCTGGGCCGACGACAGGGTACGTGGATGTGGAGTCTGTGTATAGCGCGACGCCCGTTCCCAGCAACGCCACGGCCCCACTCACCTACACCTGGCAGGCCACCGAGCAAACGACTTACACCGGCGCGCAGGCGACGCGCAATTACACCTGGACCACGCCGGGAACGAAGCTGATCACGGTGACGGCGCAGAACTGCGGCGGGACGGTTTCGCTGCATTACCCGGTCAACGTGCAGCCGCGTCCCGACCTGAGAATTTCCAGCGCCTGGTACAATCTGGATGAACAGCGCGTGTATTATATCATCCATAACAATGGCGGTGGGACGGCCCCGGGCGGACACATTGCGCAACTATTCAGCGACGGCAGCCCGGTTGCCTCGGCGCCCTTCAGCGAAACGCTGGCGCCGGGTGGGGTGCGCGCAGGCAGCATCCCCTACGCCTGGGCGTGCGCGGGCGCGACGGCGCAGATGCGCGTCTGCGCAGACACCACTGACGTCATCCCGGAGAGCGAAGAGGGCAACAACTGCCTTGAACAGACGTGGTCGTGCGATCTTACACCGCCAAAAATCACGTCCGGGCCTATTGCGCCGCCTGCTGAAATCGAGGAACATACCGCCCGTGTTATCTGGGTAACGAACGAACCGTGCATCGGCCGTCTGGAGTATGGCCGCAATGGCCCCTTCCAGACCTCTGTGGTGTCCTCTGTGACGAACACCTTCGGGGCCAGTACCAAGCACACTGTAGACCTTACCGGCCTCGAAAGCGGCAGCCTCTACTGGTTCAACGCCATCGTCGTCGACGACGCGGGCAACTTCAGCACCAGCGGCGGGCATTTCTTCGAGACGCTGCCGCCCGGCTCGGATCCGCCGGAGATTGCCGCTGTCGATATGGTCGAATACCCCTCCGGAACGTACGAATTCTATATCCTGCAAGCCACGCTGGTTGAGCCGCAGTACGTGGATCGCGTCTCGTTCTTCCTGGACGGGAAATCCATCGGCGCGGATTACACGCCGGACGGCAACGTCTATGAAGTGTATCTCTCGCCAGCAGATATGGGACTGACGC
>JAKJAB010000142.1:0-275 GCA_022707725.1 Chloroflexota bacterium
CGTTGCAGGCCGCTGTCGAACTCCACCAGCACCGGCAGCGTGACGCCGCCCTCTTGCGCCGCCGTAGAAAGTCCACGCGCGGTATAGGCCGAGTCGGCAGTCAGGCTGAGCGTCACCCGACGCGCCAGGCGCACCAGCCGTTCCAGCTTGGCCGCGCCGATGATATTGTACGGCAGGAAGATATCCTGAATACCCGCCGCCGCCATTGCCTCAGCCTCGCCGATCTTCTGGCAGGTGATGCCGACTGCCCCCGCGCGCAGTTGCATCCAGGCGAT
>JAKJAB010000142.1:285-8427 GCA_022707725.1 Chloroflexota bacterium
TCACCCAGCTTCTGAACGCAGATGCCTTGTGCGCCCATGGCCAATTGATAGTGCGCGACGCCTGGCAGCTTGTGCGTCTTGATGTGCGGGCGGTTGGCGATGCCGTGTTCATCCAGGTAAACTTGCAGCCGATGGATGTTGGCGGCGAGCCGGTCGAGATCGACGACGGCAACAGGAGTTTCCAAGTCTGTGATGTCCATTGCGCCTCCACAAAAACAAACCGCGAATCTCGCTAATCTACGCGAATATATCCAAAATTAGCGAAGATTCGCGCAATTCGCGGTTAGAGTTTTCATTCTCGGTGTTGCCGCGTAAGAATGCTCACACAGCTAAACTTGCGGGATAACGGCGATACAATCGATCTCGACGTCGATGCCGCCGGGCAATTGCGCCTGTACGGTGGTCCGGGCGGGGTACGGCTCGGTCACGTAGGTCTTGTATACCTCGTTCATCGCGGCGAAGTACTTCATATCGGAAAGGAAGACGCCCACCCGCACGACGTTCGCCCACGAGGTTCCGGCAGCTTCCAGCAGCACGGTGAGGTTCTCGAAGACTTGCTTTGCCTGCGCGCCGACGTCGTTTTTGTCGAACGCGCCGGTCTGGGGATCGATCGGTCCCTGCCCGGAGATGAAGACCAGCGGCCCGTCAGCCACAATCGCCTGCGAATAAGGCCCAATCGGTTTGGCCCCTTTTTCGGTGAAGATTTGTTTGCGCATGGTGAAATACCTCCTAAAGTTTTGTCAACGGATTGAACGGATGAAACGGATTTCATTCTGTAAGAAGCAATTCGGGTGCATCGCTGCAAATCGCATCTACGCCAACCTGTCGCAACGCCGCAATCTCCACCGGGCGCTCTTCGTGCCAGCAGACGATGCCCAGGTTGGCCTCACGCACACGGGAAACCCACTCCGGGGTCAACAGCGCGCTCGGATTCGGTAAACGCTCCCAACACGGGTGTACGAATGTCGCTTCGACGGACTGCGCCAGCTTGACGGCATCCACCGACGGCGCGTCGAACAGGATCGAGGTCATCAGCCGGGGTTCGATGTCCTTGACCGTCGCCAGCCAGTCCGGGCGGAACGAGGCGAGGATGCAGTGCCCACCGTATTTCTCGTCGCGCAAGGTCTTGATCACGGCTTCGATGGTCCCGCCGTCTTTGACTTCGATGTATGCGCCGAGATTTTCCTCGATACAGACTTTCAGCGCCTCGATAAATGTGGGGATGCGCTCACCCTGCCCCAGGTCAATCGCGCGCAGTTGCTCCAGTGTGCTGTGTTGGATAGGCCACGCGCGCCCGTCCTCGTCGATGAGGTGCGCATCGTGAGCCAGCACAACGTAGCCGTCGGCGGTGCACTGAACATCGATTTCGACCATATCCGCGCCCAAAGCTGCCGCCGTGCGAATGCCGAGTAACGTGTTATCCGGCGCATGCGCTCGCGCGCCGCGATGGCCGATGCGCAAGAAACGGTAGTCCGAGGGCGGAATCTCCCGCGCCAGTTGATCGAGAATCGCGTTGACCCGGCCCGGCATCCAGTCGCGTAACGCTTCCCAGGGGACGAGCATCTCTTCGGTAATGGGAAAGATCACGGAGAAGTCCCAACTCGGTTCGAAGGCGTGCTGCGCGAGGTAGGTGTGCACCAATCGCGTCTTGAGCGGCGTCGGCTTGACGTGCTTCTGGATGTACTTTGCCAGCAGCACGCCCCCTACCCCCGCCAGCTCACTCGTCTCCGAGCGTTTGAACTCGGCGCGGCGCTCCTTGAACCAATCGGGCGTCGGCGCGAAGGCGTGCTTGCCCGGTTCACTGTAAACGTAGGGATGATCACCACTTTCATTTGTCAGCAGATTGAGCGGATTTAGCAGATGAAAGTCGCCGTGCCAACTGGCTTCGACGCGCGCGACGCGGCCATCCGCGCCCACGTAAATCCACACGTGCTCCAGTTCGTACAGATGGCCGATGTCCCAGTCCCACCAGATCGCATATTCGATAGCAAACTTGGCGCGCGGACCATCCGGCGGCGCGAGATCGATCTTGCGTCCCTGGCGGAACGATGGCGATTCGGCAATTTCGCGGAAGATCGTGTAGCCTACCGCCAGCGGCAAGAACGGTTCGCGGGCGTCGAAACGCAGGATCGGCGCATAGCGGGCAGCCAGGAAGCGGTCGGCGGGGTTTTGGGGAACGCCGACCCAGGTTGTTAGCGGTAGATTGGTGCCATCCATACTCACATATTTTGCCGCACAAAGGCAAGTATTTCTCGTAAAGCACGCTCCGGTTTTGTAACCAGATGACTTTCAACGATGCCTTGCTCATCACCCTCGTGAAAATGCGCCGGGAATGTTGACACGTGCGGATGATGCGGAGCGTTATCCCATCGGTACATCTGTCCACACTGTCGCCGGCGCTCCCAATGATAAGCGTAATCATCGTCAGGAGATAGCCATATATCGAGAAAAGATTCGTCGGTGAAAACAAGACGTAGCTTGTTAGGACTGGAAACCGTACCACCCACAAATGTCGTGTTGGTAACGATGTCGCTAAATTCAGCCAATGCTAAACGCGCCAGCGTTTGATAAGTCTTCAACATAGCTCAATTGCGTCCAGATGTCTGCTGTAATGATGAGATATGCGCCAACTTGTTCTTCCACACGATATAGTCTTCCCAGGCCGGATGAGGGACAACAGTTCCCTCTTGAATCGCCTGGTAAAGCGCTTCTGGAGAAAAAACGTCATACCGCTCGCGCAAAACAGCAATTTCCTGTTCTGCCAACCGGATTTCCTTCTCAATAAGCGCCAACATCCCTTTGTGGACAAGTTCCGGCTCCGGCAAAGCCAGCAAATCACTCAAGGCGCGGGTCATCGCTCGAACAGTCATAGATACACCTCCCCCAACAACAGGCCAGTTGATCTTCTCGAAAAGCAAGGATAGCACAGGTCGGATTGACAATCCGACCTATACCTATTCTACACTGAACGGCAGAGGAATTCAAACGCCGGACTATTCCCCTTCCTCGAACTTCAACCGCATGGCCTGCTCCCCGTAGCCGATGTACATCTCCTTGACCGGGAAATTCGCCACGCAGTAGGGGTTCTCGTAGTGCTGGAAACCGGTGATCGGTTCCTCGACGCCGTTGCGCAGCAGCGGACCTTCCCAACCGAAGGCGAGTGTGTCGCCGCGCAGGGTATTCATCTGGACAGAAGGACCATCGAAGGCGATATCGAGCGCGAGAATTTTCTCCTGGAACACCTGGAAGTCGCCATCGAGCGCGGCGCGCCCCAGGTGACACAGCCAGACATTTTGCAGGCCGTAGGAACGCAGTTCGCGGTGCGCGGTCACGCCGGCGGTCATCAAAGTTAGGCCCTGCGACGCGGTGAGCGCCAGGTAGCCATCGCCCTTGCGCGCGAAGGCCCACGTGCGCCCGCGCGCATCGTCGCGCAGACCGCCGTCATCGAAGGCGAAGGCGGGAAAGTAGGCGTGGGTGAAGCCTAGCCAGTCGTCTTCCGGCAGCTTGTGGATGGCGATGAGCACGTCCTTCCACTGCGCCGCGCGCGGCAGGAGGACGTTCCCATGCCAGAAATTGGGGCGGTGCGATCCCTCCTCGCTCATACACGGCGGATGCGTGACGAACACGACCGCCGCCGGGCCGAACGTGGCCTGCCAGATGTGTTGCTGGAAGCCCCGCTCGCCGGGATGGTAGTCCTGCGCGGAAGCGAGCATATAGTCCGGCGTTTTGTAAGTCACTTTGTTGACCTCATCGCCGAGCGAGCCGGAGGCCGCCCACAGCGCCGGATCGCCCACGTGACGCTCGCGGTTCCACATCTCTTCGGGCAGGTCGGCGGCGATGTTCGCAATGAGAACGGGCAGCTCGTAGTTTTGCATGCACGCCACGCTGACGGCGCCCATGATGCGGTTATTGAATACGCCCATTCCCCACAAAATGTTGGTGATGCCCGACGTCCCCTCCAGATAAGCCCCCTTGATCAGCGGGGCATACGTGCGCCCGTGCGACGAGCCGAAGACGCCTTTGTACGAGTTGACGGCGATACTGAACAGCATCTTGTCCATCAGCACGTTCGCCATCTCCCAGACGGGTTCCGCTTCAGCCAGATCGATGAGGTGTGAGAGCGCCAGGATGTCTTCCTCGAAGTAGCAGTTGGAATCCCATTCCTTGAAGCCGTGCACCCCGCGCTCGTGCAGCCATTCGAGCGCCAGCCGTTCGCCCTTCTCGCGGTGCCATTGCCCGGTCTGCCCGGCGTTGGGGAAGATGCGGTCGGGGTACAGTTGCCCGGCCAAAATCTCCGCCGTGTGGAAGAGAATGCTGTGATTTTCGGTGGTATAGCACATCGCGTCGCTGCCCGGCTCGTCGTGCCAGTATTTGAAGTTGAGGATACAGTCTTCGATGGGTTGCTTGAGTTCTGGCGGGAACTTGGGATCGTCTCCAAAGCGGTACAGCATCCCCAAAAGCCCTACCAGATAGAAGTCGCTGCAATCCTTGCGCTGGTTGATGCCGTCAATTGCATCAAGGATCGCCTTGACCGACAAATGCTGCCACCAATCGACCGCCATCTTCGCAATCTCGGAAAAGATGTTAGCCTCTAGCCGGGCTGCCGCGACCAAGCCATCCTGACGGCGCTGATCGTAGGTCCCGTAAGGCGCTTCGTGATAGCGGTTCAGGCCGAGGCCCGTTATGTTGAGGGTACGAGTAATACGCATGTTCCCCTCGTAATACTCGGTGAGCTGCGGCATTAGCTTCAAATGTAAGGGCCCTGCAGGAAATTCGTAGACTTTGCCAAGCGATTTACGTTTACCGCCCTTTGCATCCACCTTGCCCTCGGCATAGATACGCCCTTCGAGCGTTTGGACCCGGAGAGCAAGACTGGCTGACGCCGGCATATCAAGCGGCCACCGTATGACGAATTCTGCATCGCGGTCGAACACGTCCTGTGTGAGATATGCAGCCTCAAAAACCTCCTCCAATGTGTTACGGCGCTCCACGGGATCAATCGTCGTGGGCAAATAAATAGCATATGTTTCGTCGGCAACCGGTGTGAGGCGCAGCGCCATCACGAAAGGACACGCGCGCGCGGCAACGGCTTCGAACCGCACGAGGATGCGGTTGGGACCTTCGCTGAGGTGCGTGGTGAACGCGACACTGTGCGGGGGTTGGTGATGAAAGTGCTCGTGGCGGTGAACGTGAACGTCGTTTAGCCACACATCCGCTGGCCCGTTGGTCGTCAGGACGAATGTAACCTCGCGCGCGGCCTGGCTCTCGACTTCGGCGTAGGCCCACGCCCGCAGATAGGTTGTGAGGTGCTGAAAGGTGGTGAGATCCACAAAATGGTCGCCCAGACAGCGGACATAGCGCCACTGGCCCTCGAAGCCTTCCATCTGCACCACGCCGTCGGTCAACAGGCCGGGTTCGACAGGCTGCTCCGCAATGCCGTGTTCCGGCGTGTAGTAATGGCGCGCAATCTGGGACTTGTAATCGGAGCCGGTGAAGCGGTCGAGGCCCTCCACCAGAATCGCCTGCGGCCCGAGGGCGAGCCAGTTGTGGATGTAGCCGTCGTGAAGATCGTAACGCACGTAAGCAATAGGCATAAGGTAAAACTCCTTGCGAAAAGTCTCAGGTTGCGGATCTCAATAGCGCAACAGCATCATAACCCAATGTAACGATCCAGGCAAGGTTGGCAACGAACCTTATTGATTGAACCAGAGTTCGTAAGTCTCCTCGCCGTAGCGCAGCGTCATCTCGCCAGAGCCGAAGGCGCTGTACGCCCACGGGCTGTCCACCAGTGGATAACCTTTCAATTGCATTGGCTCACCCGCGACGGTCGGTGCGACGTCCCATCCGGTCACAAACTCGCCGACCGAGGGCGAGACGTAGCGGATTTCGGATTCTCGATGGTCGATTTCAGCGGAAGAGAGCGCGGCGACAAACGCCTCGAACGATCCCCACTCCGCCGCGCGGCCACATTCCGCCAGCCACGTGTTCTCCCGCGCCCGACAGACGAGTTCGCGCCCGGCGTATTGGCCGAAGTCGCCCACCGCGAAGCTGTTCTGCGAGTAGACACCGACATAGCCCTGCCCCACCCGCGCGAACGCCCACTTGCCGTCGAAACGCACCTCATCGAAGCGCGCCTGCTCGAAGAAACAGTGCGTCATCCACGCGAACGGCGACGTTAACCGCCACGTCAGCGCCATCACGTTGCGATACTGTACCACGCGCGGCAGCGTGATGTGCCCGGACCAGTAATCGGGGCGCAGGCCGGAGCCTTCGCCACAGGTCAACGGAGCAGACCAGAAGATCACCGCCTGCTGCTCGCCTGCTTTGCGGCCCAACGTCACCTGGCCCACGTGCGTGGAGGGTTCATATTCGCCCTGGCGGTGGTCCTGCAAACCGGAGATCAGGTACTCCGGCGTGCGGTAGACGCAGAAATCGGCGTGGGGCGCGGCGCTACGTAGCACGCCGTGCCGTTGGCGAGATTCGAGCACGGCTTGATCGTCGACGGCGATGTCCGCAAACAACTTGGGTAGCTGGTAAGCGCTCGTCGCCAGCGTGACCGGCGCCATACCACTCGTCCCCTTGACCAACGATCCCGTCCCGTAGAGCAGCCAGCACGTCGGCGCCGTGCCCTCCAAATCGGGATATTTGAGGTTGATGCCATAACTGCGCCCGTGCGTCGTTCCGAAGACGCCGTGGAGCGTGTCAGCAGCCAGCGTGAAGAACATCGCGTCGAGCACCGCGCCGGCCATCTGCCGCAGCTTGGAGTCCTCGTTGATGGCGAAGTCGTAGACGTTGACGAGCGGCGCAATGTTGACAGGGAAATACGAGTTCGAGTGCCACTCGTCGAAGCCAAAGCGCCCGCGCTGGCGCAGCCATTCGGTGATGTACGTCCGCCCTTTCGTCGCGTGGTAAAGACCGCGCTGGCGGCTGTTGGTGAACTCCTCTGTCGGGAACAACTGACCTGCCATCCACTCCGCCACGTGGAACAGCAGCCGGTGATTTTCCGACCCCATGTACATCACCGTGTCGCCCGGCTCGTCCACCCAGTACTTGAAGCCGAGGGCGGTATCTTTCATCAGCGCGTTGATCTGGGAGCTAAGGCGTTGTTGCTCGCGCTCCCAGACCATGATGCGCAGCAACCCCTGGATGACGAAATCGGCGCAGTCCTTGCGGGCGGCGATGAACTCGCAGGTTTCGCGGAGGTTATCCTCGTCCACTTCAGCGTAGTGGGCCAAAGCATAACGCGCCGCCTGGTTCCAAATCCCCCAGGCCGAGCGACGCTCCTCGTTGGCGGCGTAGTGCTCCAGTACCATACGACGGCGTACATCCAGATTTTCGTAGCCGGTGGGCGCTTCGGTCAGGGTGACTTTTTTGATATCGAATGTAACCGCTGTGAATGGCTGCGCCTCCACCGTCCAGGTGGCGACCAGTTTGTAGTCGCCATCCGCAAGAGCTGCTCCCTCGCACAGGGAGACAAATCCGGCATCGGTCGCTGAAGCCTCATACAGCAGTTCGTCTTTTTCGGAGAGCAGGGTGAGGTTTACGGCGCTTGCCGGGGCCACCGCGAAATGCGCGCCGATGCTGTGATGCGGGTAGAAAAGGTCACGATCCAGGCGCAGACCACCCATTTCCGCCTCGATACGCGCGCGGGAGTCCGGCGACATCCCCACCAGCAACGGGATACGCGCCTCCACGTCGCCATCGGTGATTTCCAGGCGGCAGCCCACCCGCGCCATGCGTCCCAGGCGGAACAGCGCCACGGTGACGACGTTCTCACCGGCGTTCAGCGCAGCGTCGAACGTGTAGGCGTGGAATCCGTGCTCGCGCGCAGGCGACTGTCCGTGCGTATCGTAAACCACCACGCCATCGACGGATACGATCGCGCGTAATGTGGTGTCGAAGAACAAACGCCAGCGCCGCATCCCTGGTTGCTCCGGCGTGAGGCGTGTGGTCAAGAACGCCGCGCCCAGATGATTCGAGATATTGTACGTTCCCCACGAGAGATATTCCTCAGGGCGACGCACCAGGCTCCAACTGCCGTTCTGCCCGCGGAAAGTCGCCGTCTCGCCCTCACACGATGTCGATGTGAGCAACGCGCGCGCTTCGGCCACGATGTCATCCATCGCGGTACGCCCCACAGTG
>JAKJAB010000143.1 GCA_022707725.1 Chloroflexota bacterium
ATGTTCGGCGCGGCGCGGCGCGCCCAGGCCCACGCGCTGCTCCGGCCCCAGGTACGAAAGGCTCCACACGCGCTCGATGTGCCCGATGACCGCCAGCGCCCCACCCTGCGCCAGGCTCAACATCGCCTTGGGCAGCGCCGCGACGAAGGGTTGCTCGGCGATCACTTCGCCCGTATCCATATACGCCTGACGGTAATAATCGTCGATCTTCGGCGTGCCCGCACCGTAGCAGGCGAACAGGAAAGCGATGGTCCCCAGCAAATTGGCATCGCTGCGCGCCGCCAGCACGTCGGCGGAGAGATAGTAGTCGGGCAAGACCTGTTTTTCATCGGGGCCTTGCCAATCCGCGCAGACCAGCGCGCCCTGGGACGCCCGCTGTTTCGCCAGATCGTCGGGATCGAATTGCATCCCGTGGCTGGCGGTGAAGAGCAGGGCCGGCGCTGTGTCGCGGTTGAGCACGTCCAACAGTTTCGCGCGCGTCGCCTGTTCCGCGGGGATCACGGTAACGTTCCAATCGGGGAAGGTGGCCGCTTCATCGCCCGAACGCGCCACCGCTATCCGCTTTTGCAGGCGCTCGGCGACGGGCTTGACGAGGTGCTGCGCGCTGAGCCGTGTCGCTTCGTCCCCCTGATTGAAGACGGGGAAGAAGACCACATCGGGTGACAGACGGAAGTCCTCTCGCTCCGCCGCTACGACGCTGCGGGCGTAGGCGCGATAGCCCTCGATGTCGTCGAAATCGATGCGCCCGACGGCGTACTGCACGTCCAGGCCGTACTGGAATTCGAAGGGGATTTCCTCCGGGCTTCCGACGAGCAGCAGATAGTAAGGCACGCCGGTCTCCTTGGGGTTGGCGGGCTGCGAAGGCTCCGTCCCATACCGGTGCAGGAACGCGCGCGCGTCCTCACGGGGACGGTACCCCCCACCACTGGTGTAGATTTTATACAGCGGCCCGGCCTGCTGCTCCCGCAACGCCAGCAAAGGGTGCAGCGCCGCCCGAATCGCTTCGACACGCTCTGGCGACATCCGCGCAGGGAAGATGACGCCCCACCCGGCCTCATCCAACTTGAGTGGATTGGCCCAGGGGACGAGACCCCGATGACCGGTCGCTTGAACCAGGACATCTAGCCAGGCCTTCAATGCAACGAGCAAGGCTCCCCAATCCACCTGGAGTGTGCTGCCGACCTGTACAATGGGCGACAGATTACGTTCCAAAATATCGATGAGCGTTGGCCACGCCATAGCTTTCCAGAGGCGCGGCGTGGGATCAAGATCGTGAATCAGGTGAGTATGCCAATCGCTGCCGGTATCGGGCGATTCCTGCAATTTCGTCACCAGTTGTCTGATCGAATCCGTGACGATGCTGCTGCTTTCACGCAACACTCTGAGCGATTCGATCGGCAGTTCGCGGAGTTGTTGGGACAGCTTCGCCAGCCATACCGCGCACGCCGTAGGTGTGGACTCCAATATCAACGCCTGCTCCGGACTTGGGAAATCTCTGGTGATCGCCAGCCCCACGTGCTGTATCCGCCGGCGCAGGCTCTCCCGGTAATTGGCGGTTTCGTCGGTTTTCTGCGGCAGGAGCAAGTCTCGCAATTCCTGGTTTCCCAGACCCTTTCGGAGAAACGCCCTGACGATCTTTTCGACCTCTTGCAGCGTGTCCACTTCCAGCTTGTGCGCCAAGTCTTGGACGTTTCCTCCGCCGGCGGCTTCTGCGCCCAGGATCGTCGTCAACAGGTGACGCGCCAACGCCTCGATCCACACTTCACGCGTAGGGCATTGCCCTTCCAAAAACGCCAGGCTTTGCGCGGTGAGGAAGTTCACGATCTCCACGACTTTGTCGGTATTTCTCATCGCCTGTTCAAGTTGCGTGACAAGTGTTTTTTCCCGCTTCCGGTCGGCCCAGATATGATCGGCCAATTCCTGGGCCGTCTTGGGCGGCAGGCCATAGCTGCCGTCCGGTTTGAGACCATTGAAATACAGCCTGTCTACTGTCCCAGTCCTGACTTCGTTCATTCCTGTTCCCTCACACTCACGATCTGTTCTTCCGGAACCCCTTCGACGTACACTTCTGCCAACGCCCGCACGTCTTTAAAGGGGACCAGGTAGCGGCGAATGGTGCGATCCCACGAACCACTCGCCAGATATTTGCCGTCCGGGCTGAAGGAGACGCTCCACACGAGATCGGTGTGCCCGCCCAACTCGGCGATGAGGACAGGCTCGCGGTTGGGGAAATCCGTGAGCTGCCAGATGCGCACGCGTCCATCCCGCGCGCCGGTCGCCAGGTAGCCGTTCCCATCGGCGTAGTTGGGACTGAACGCCACGCTGTACACGAACACATCGTTGGGATGATGCAACGGCGTTTTGAGAACCGTCGTCAGCGTCTCGGTGCTATAGATGCGCGCTGTCCCATCCCACGTGGCCGAAGCCAGGTAGCGGCTATCTGGGCTGAACGCCAAGCCCCACATATAGTTTCCGGTGTGATCGGTGAACGTGACAACTGGCGTCACCTGTATGGAAGTCCCAGCCGCCGGAGGAACAACGCGCCACAGCACGATGCTGGCCCCGTAGGAAGAAGAGGTGTATCCGGTCGCAATCCAACGCCCATCCCGGCTGTAAGCCACGCTATAAATCCAACCAGGCAATTTCCGCCACGGAAGGGTCAATTCAGTCTCGGCGCTCCACGTGGCCGTGTTCCAGAGAATGCCCTTGTGATCATCGCCGCCGGTCACCAGATAGCGCCCATCTCCGCTGAACTCGGCGTCTTCGACGTCGGCGGTGTGCCCACTCAGCACAGCGATCGGCGTCGATGAGGTCTGATCCCACACGTAGGCGTTGTTATCCTCCGCACACGTGACGAGATATTCTCCATCGGGGCTGTAGGCGAGGTTCCAAATCGTCCCGCCGACCGGCCCCAGTTGACGCACCGTCACACCGGTCCGCACATCCCAGATGCGCACAACGCCTGCGCCGTCGCCGGAGGCCAGGTGGATGCCGTCAGGGCTGTAGGCCATCCCCCGCACGCGCGCTTTATGGCCGCTGAGCGTGGTCAAGCCCTGGCGAGCGACAAAGCCCTGGTTCCACACGCGCAGCGCGTGATCCTGCGTTCCGGCGACCAAAAAGCGGTTATCCGGGCTGAAGGCCACCGCGGTCACCACGTTCCGAGGGCCGGAGAGCAGCGTGAGCAAGGTGTTGGGATTGCGCGCCATCACGTCCCACACACGCACGGTCAAATCGCGCGAACCAGAGATGAGATAGCGCCCGTCGGCACTGAAGGCGATACTGTCCACCCCGGAAGTGTGCCCGGTGAGGGTCAGCAGCGCCTCTCCGGTACGCGGGTCCCAGATGCGGATTGTCTTGTCGGCAGAAGCGGAAGCCAGGATATTCTCAGCGGGACTGTAGGCGACGGCATTCACTGCGGCGGTATGGCCTTTCAACGTGAGCGCCAGATTCGCAGATACACTGCCGGGCGCATCAGGGGTGAGCGCCCAGATATAGACCGCGCCATCGAAGGAACCGCCCGCCAGATAATATGGCTCGTAGGTCGCGCGCGCGACGTTGCGCTGGGGACGAGGATCAAAGGCGACGCCTCGCACCCGCGCGGTCGGTTCGGTGAGCGTGAGCACGGCGGACGCCAACACCGTATCGCCGCGCGTCGCCAGTTGCCACACACGGACAATGCCATCGGCCATCCCGCCGGAATAGTCGCGCCACGCCCTGTCGTAATCGCCGCCGGTCGCCAGATAGGAGCCGTCCGCACTAAAAGCGACGGCATAGACATCGTCAGACACGCCATTAGGCGTCGGCACTTCGAGCCAGTTTAGCTCCTGCCCGCTGTTCGCGTCGAACAAACCCACGTTGCCGATTTTCGCTTTGCTGTTATCCCCTCCCGCCGCCAGGATACGCCCGTCGGGGCTGAGCGCCAATGACCAGGTGGCACCGCGTGTCTCGTAGGCGGGCGCTGCGACCAATCGCTCGCCCTGCTGCACCCACACCTGGACCTGACCCACATCATTACCAACGTAGAGAGAACGGCCGTCAGCGCTATAGACGACGCTATAGGGATTGCCGGGCAACTCCTCGATCATCTGCGCGGGGTAGAAATCCACCAACGCCTGGCGCAGCGCATTCTGCGCCCGCAAGGTGTCGATCTCGCCGAGCAATGGACGCCACAACGGCGTCGAGGCGTCGCGGTACGAGGGATCGCCGAGCAGCACGCCCTTGCGCGCCTGGAGGATGCTGTTGATCTGGTCGTTCTCCATCGAATAGGCCAGCGCATCCGCCGCTGCCTCGCGGGAACGGGCCACCATGCGACTGCGTTCCGCACTCCACGCCAGGAAGGTGATCAGCGTCAGAACGACGACGCCGAGCGCCGCCGCTATAATCTGCAAATTCCGCCGCCGCCGGAATGCTTGCTGCGCCATCCGGCTGGCCTGCACGAACTCGCGCTCGTAGGGTTCGGCGTCGAGGGGGTGCGCTTCTACCCACTGCGTGGCCTCATCCAGCGCCGCGCCGCTGAAGAGCAGGCCCGCTTCTTTCGTCGCCTGCCAGCTTTTGGCCGTGATGCGCAACGGCGTCTGGCGCTTGGCCTCCCAGCCCCGGTTGGAGCTGAGGATTGGCGCGATTAGCCGGTCGTGCGACAGCTCATACCACCGCGCACCCGCCCGCACCTCCGAACGGATGATGTAGTTGTGGCTGAGCACATCCACGGCAGCATTGGGCAATGTGCCGGTCGTTTCCGGGCCGCGCAACACCAGTCCGCGCGTTTGCATCGGCGTGATCAACTCGTTGCCGAACCAGCGCCGCACCTGCTTCTGGCTGACGCCGGTTTGTTCCTGCGCTGCATCCAACGCGCTGCGGTAGAAGTCGATCAGCGCCCGGTCGATGTGCCCGTACTCTTCGACTTCAGCCCACTGGATCATTTTGTCCTCTTGATCCGGCAGGTTCTCCCACAGACGGCTGCACACCACCTGCAATTGCACCGGCTCCACAAACGGGCCGATCGTGGTGGCCTCCGTGCTTTCGTCGTCCGGCCCACGTTGCACGCGGATGCGGCGCAGATCGTCCACCAACCGCTCGGCCACCCCCTCGTCGAAGCCGATGCCCTGCGATAGCGCGGGTTGGACAATCGCCTCCAGCGCGCCCTCCGGGCCCAGCAATTCCATGCGGAAGCGCGCGCGCAGGCGTTTGGGGAACAACGCCACGTAGGGATCGAGTTCTGCCAGATAATCCTCGCGCATCGCAAAGAGGACGCCCATACCGGGCAGCGCGTCCAGCGCGTCGCGCACCTGGATGAAAAAGCCCTCGGCATCTTGCCAGCGGTCGCGGTGCGCGGTGAACAATTCCTCGAACTGGTCGACGATGAGCAAGAACGGCGCATCGCCTTCACTGTCGGCATCAGGACGTTGGTAGAGCGCCTGCAGGAACGAGGTCAACGTGTGGCCATGCAAGCGTTCCGGCATCACATTCTCACCCGCCAGCGACATCAGCACGCTGCACACGAAGGCATTGCCCACGGCATCCTGCGAAACACCGGGCGGCGGATCGCTGCTAACGCGCGCAACGGGCAACACGCGGAAGCCTTCTTTTTCCAGCGCCGGGATCACCTGCGCGTTGAGCAGCGAGGTCTTGCCCGCGCCGGATTTTGCGTAGAAGAGGACGGTGCGCTCGGCCAGCAGCAGCGCGAGCAGGTCGCGCGCCTCGCGGTTGCGCCCGTAGAACTTGTTTTGATCCGCGCGTTCGTAAGGGCGCGGGCCGACGTAAGGATTGTTTTTCACCGGTTCGCCGCCTCCCAATATTCTCGCAGTTCCGCGATGAACTGCAAGGTCGTCCCTACATACACGTTGATTTCGTTCCCCTGGAAATAGCTGCGCATAAATTCGTACACGGCAGGCAGGTCGTCATCCAGCACGTCGTCCGGTTCGAGCTGCACGCCGACGTGTTTGAAGCGGCGGCGCTGTTGCTGCGGCGCGATCAAGCCACGCAGCAGCACGCGGAAGCCCCAATCCGTCTGCCGGTAGCCGAGAAGCATCAACGAGCTGTTCGCCAGCGCTGCCCAAATGCAGGGGTGGATACGCTTCATATCCGCCGCAATGTTGGTCGTAAACTGGAGATGCGCATCTTCAGTGAGCACTATGGAGGCGACTTCCTCTTCATTGCCAAACAGGTGGTAGACTAGCGGTCGCTCCGGCGTCGGTGTATAGTTGGGATCATCGTCGAAGATCGAGGGCAATCCATCGAGCGTCTCGTTCCAGCGGCAGATTTCGCGCACGGGCTGCTTGCCCTGTGCCTTGAGCGCCTCGGTCATGAAATTGTCCGGGTTGGTGGTCAAATAGAGGGGGAGATTGAGGCTCGCTAACGCCGCGTGAACGTCGTTGGGGCTGCCGGCGGTCAAGGTCTGCCAGCCGAGTGTTTGGACTAATTCCGTCAGGCCGTCGTAGCGGCATCCGGCGCGCAGCGGTTCCGGCACACGCTGCTCGAACATGTTTCGCATTGCTTCCAACAGCTCGAGGCGCGGAAAATCCTCACCCTGGCTCACCGCCAGATACTGCGCCAGGCCGGCCGGGTTGGTTTTGTCGGAAAAGGGATAGCCATACTCGGCGGCCCAGACGCGAGCGATGTCGGTGGGATCGGGCAGCCATTGCGCCCGCGCACGCGGCCCGATAATGGGCGTGCATTTGCCGGTCTGGATGTACTTGATTAGCCCGGTCCAGAAGATGCGCGGGTTGCGGTCGCCGAGCATTTCGCCGCGCGCGTCGGCCTCCGCGCCCCACAGTTGGCCGGATTCCAGACGGGTGAGCAAAACCGGCACGGCGACATCAGGCCGCCCAGCAGTCAAGAGTGTACTGCGCGCTTCGTTGAGGGCGCGATCCACCTGTCCGTGCTGCGCGAGCCGTCCGTAGAACGTCGCGTTGAGCTTGCGCGCCGACTCGATGCTGACGAAGTCCTGCATCGCCACGACGGCAGGGACGCCCACGGCGACGAGTTTCGGCCCCAGGCCGAGGAAAGCGCCGGCAGTCGCGCGCGTCGCGCTCTGGCACGCCGCCAGAAACACCAACTGCGGGCGCGCGTCTTGCCGGGCCAGCATCGAGACCAGCGCGTCGTCGGTGACGGGGACGGCGTGGCCCGCATCGTCTTGCATGTAGAGCACGGCCTGCTCGCGGCGGGCATTGTACGCCCCATGTCCCACGAAATGCAGCACTGTATAGCCCTCGCGCAATGCCGATTCCAGCCGCTCCAGCGTGATTGGCGGTTCGAGGTAAGTCACGTCGAGCGTGTAACCGTCGGCGGTCGCGCTGCTCGCCACCGCATCCAGTGTCGCACGCTCCTGCGCCACGTCGAGCGCCGGCAGGCCATACGCCGCTTCGAGGTCATCAGGATTGGCAATCGCCGCCAGCACGCGGATCGTGCGGCCTTCCAATGCGCCGCGCCAGGGCAGCTTCACCGGCAAGAAGCGGGAGAAGGGCGTGTCGGCGCTGGCGGAGAGGACTTTGCCCTCGTCTTGCAGCAGTTCCCACGGCAAGGCATGCAGTTCCGCCGCACCCGCGTCGATCCACAAACGGATGCGGCGCTGCGGGGCCTGTCCACGCGCCTCGATCCACGCTTCGCGCACGGCGGCATCGGCCAGGAGCAGTTCGCGCAGCGCCAGTCCGTCTGCAGCAGGATCAGCGCTGGATGTCCAACCGGCTACATCTGCCGCGAGATAGCCACGCGGGAAGACCTGGTGGCGTTCCAGGGTGATTTCGACCGGATAGCCTGCATCCTGCCGAGGGAAGATGCGCAGTTGAAGGTCTACATCTGTGTGATTCGTCATATCCCGCCTGGACTAAATTGCCGACGCTGTGTGGAGAGCTATAAAAAAGTATAGCATATCCTTGACGTAAACGCAACCGTAAATTACATTGACTCTACGCAAGAAACTGTTTCACATCTGGTATATTTACAATTCAAGGCTAAAATATAAATAACGCACAAGCTTATTATGATAAATGTGAATAAGGAGTCTTATGGACCCACAAGACTTTCAAGCTCCACTATTCCCTTGAAGCCGACGGCGTCTTGCGTGAAATCACCGAACGGTCACGCAATCGCGTCTACCAGGCCGATGCTATCATGCAAGCCATTACCGCCCCACTGCTCGACCACGAAGAGGAAAATCTATAAACCAGCCTCAAATCCCACCAACAGCACCGCCGAACGAGGCATCACAGTATACTGCCCGTCTTCGACCGGCGGCGCGTCGTCCGGCGCGCGGAAGTCGTCCGGCGGGGGCAGGTTGGTGTCGATGATGCGCCGCCAGTGCAGGCCGTCGCGCGGCGCGGGCAGCGTGAAGGTCAACGGCTCCCAGTAGGCGTTGAGCATCA
>JAKJAB010000144.1 GCA_022707725.1 Chloroflexota bacterium
CGGCTGGCTCGGCATCTTGGATCCGAAGGACAAGTATCACACCCAGGCCGCTGATTTTTTTCGGCGCGCGTTATCTGCTTACACCACTCTTGTCACCACCAATCTGGTTATCGCCGAGACCTATATCAACATTCGCCGTAGCAGCAGCCACGAAAAAGCCATCGCGTTTCTGGATTTGATCGAAAAATCCGGGCGTATCCATTGTGTGTGGTCGGATGATGAACTCGAACTGAGCGCCCGTGAAGTGCTGCGGCTCTATCACGATCAGGATTTTAGTTACACCGATGCTGTGAGCTTTGCCGTGATGCAACGTGACGGCATACGTGACGTGTTCGCCTTTGACCGGCACTTTCGCACGATGGGTTTTACTGCGCTGCCTGCATGAATCCTGATATGCGCCTCCGGAGGAGACACCACTTGATGGACCTTCCCCAACTCGCTATCGTCGTCGCTCCCGAACGCGACAACATCGCCGTCGCCAAGGCCTTCATTCCGGCAGGTACCGTGGTGGTTTGGCAAGAAATGTCTGTGACCGTGCGCGCTGATATTCCGCCTGGACATCGCTTCGCGCTCTATCCCGTGCCAAACGGCGAGTGGGTGCGGCAGTACGGGCAGCCATTCGCCCGCTCGAGGGGACTTGCCCCTGGTGATCCGGTGAATGACGACACGGTGGAAAGCTTCGTCCCGCAGGTGGATACCGACAGCCTTGTGTTGCAAACGCCGCAGTTGCCCGCATGGGAAGGCGCGCTGCCCACATTCGACGGTTTCCACCGCCCCGATGGACGGGCAGGCGTGCGCAACTGGGTGCTCATCGTCCCGACGAGCATGTGTTCCAGCCATGAGGCCGCGCAAATCGCGTTGCGGGCTGAGATGCAAGGCATCTGCACGCGCGAGCGTTACCCCAACGTGGACGGCGTCACCGCGATCCCGCACACGGGCGGCTGCGGCGGTCCATATCCACAAGCAGGGGCGCGCCAGCGGGGGACGCACGAGAACACGCTGCGGATTTTGGGGCAACATATCGGGCATCCCAACGTCGGCGCGGCGCTGCTTATCGAACTGGGCTGCGAGAAGGCGAATCTGGCGGCGTTCGACGACTACTTCGGCGCCGATTTGGCGGCGCGCTACGGCAAGCCGGTGCTGCGCCTCAGCATCCAGCAGGACGGCGGCTCGCAAGCCGTCATCACGCGCGGATTGGCGCTATTGCCGGAGTTGTTGGCTGCTGCAAACCAGACAGCCCGCCAACCAGCCCTGCTCGGCGCCCTGGCGCTCGGCCTGGAATGTGGCGGCAGCGATGCCTTTAGCGGGTTGTCGGCGAATCCTGCGCTAGGGCAGGCGAGTGATTTGCTGGTGCGAGCCGGTGGGCGCAGCGTGATCTCGGAAGTAGCAGAGTTCTACGGGGCGGAACACCTCTTCGCGCAACGCGCGGTGAACCGCAAGGTCGCTGCCGATGTGTTCGCATTGTTGGACTGGTATCGCGCCTATGCCGCCGCGCGCGGCGGCCACAGCTTGACGGAGAATCCCAGTCCCGGCAACAAAGCTGGCGGCCTGCTCAACATCACGATCAAATCGCTGGGGGCGCTTGCCAAGAGCGGCAACGCGCCCGTCGTGGGCGTGCTCGACTACGGCGATTGGGTGTGGGACTATGCGGACAGCGGCGTTTATATGCTCAACACGCCGGGCTACGATCCGCCGTCTGTGACCGGGCTGGTCGGCTCAGGTTGCCAACTCGTGTGCTTCACCACCGGGCGCGGCTCGGTGTTCGGCAACGCGATTGCGCCCGTCATCAAAATCGCCTCCAACGACGCACTCACCGCGCGGATGCCCGGCGATATGGACATCAACGCCGGAGCCGTCATCAGCGGCGCAAAAACCTTGCTGGAGATGGGGCGGGACATTTTCCACGAAATCCTCGCCGTCGCCTCCGGCAAATGGACGAAAGCGGAACAGAATGGTCACCGCGAGTTCAATCTGTGGGAGATCGAAGGGCTGTTGTTGTGAAGAAGCTTTCAGCCGATACCTGGATGAGCGGACGTTTTCTCGAAGAATGGGCCGACGCGCGCGCCGTCGCTGCCTTGCCGGAAATCTTCGCACACTATGCTGTTCAATGGATAGCAACACCGCGCCCATAGGGTTTGTGCTGCTCTTTGTTGGCAGCGGGTTGCTGCTTGTAGGCTTGTCCATCCCACATTCCAGCCTTTCGCGCGAATCGCCTGGCTCATGTGACAACGTGTGGGGTGATTTTTAGGGGTGTCTTTACGGTCATAATCGTTTTGAGTTTTCGGCATCTGCGTACCCTGTAGGCGCGCATTATTACGTATCACGCATCAGGAGGTTATCATGCTAACATCACGCGAACGTGTTACCCTGGCGCTCAACCATCAGGAGCCGGATCGCGTCCCGCTGGACTTGGGCGGTAGCCCGGTGAGCGGGATGCACGTGAGCGTCGTCTACGCGCTGCGGCAGGCGTTGGGCCTCGACGCGCCCGGCGCGCCAGTGAAAGTGATCGAGCCGTACCAGATGTTGGGCGAGATCGCGCCTGACTTGATTGCCGCATTGGGTGTGGATGTCGTCCCGCTCGGCGCGCCGACGACGATGTTCGGCTTCAAGAACGAGGGCTGGAAACCCTGGACGACGTTCGACGGCACGCCGGTCCTTGTGCCTGATAGATTCAACACCACGCCGGAACCCAGCGGCGACCTGCTGATGTATCCCGAAGGTGACCCGTCCGCGCCGCCAAGCGGGCGGATGCCATCCGGCGGCTGGTATTTCGATGCCATCGTCCGCCAGCCGACCATCGACGAGGCCAACCTCAACGTCGCAGACAACCTGGAAGAATTCACCCCTATCACCGACGGCGACCTGGCTCACTTCGCGCGCGAGGCCGACCGTCTCTACATCCACACCGACAAAGCCATCTTCGCCAACTTCGGCGGCGCGGCTTTTGGCGACATTGCTCTCGTCCCCGCGACGCAGCTTAAATATCCAAAAGGCATCCGCGACATCGAAGAGTGGTACGTCAGCACAGTTGCGCGCCGCGAGTACGTGTGGGCCATCTTCGAACGGCAGTGCGAGATCGCACTGGCGAACCTGGAGAAACTCTACGCCGTCGTCGGCAACCGCGTAGCTGTGGTGATGGTTACCGGCACGGATTTCGGTGCGCAGACCGGACCGTTCATCTCGCCGCAGGCGTACCGTTCACTGTATCAACCGTTTCACATCCGCGTCAACACGTGGATTCACACGCATACGCCGTGGAAAACGTTCATCCACTCCTGTGGCTCCGTCTACGCGCTCATCCCTGACTTCATCGACGCCGGCTTCGACATCCTGAATCCGGTGCAATGCTCGGCAGCGCACATGGACCCCGCCGCGCTCAAGCAAGCGTTCGGCGACCGGATCACGTTCTGGGGTGGGGGCATCAATACGCAGAAGACACTGCCTTTTGGAACCCCCGACGACGTGCGGCGTGAGGTCCACGAAAGGCTGCGCATCTTTGCGCCGGGCGGCGGTTTCGTCTTCAACACCATCCACAACGTCCAGCCGTTATCGCCCGTGAAGAACGTTTTGGCGCTCTACGAAACTGTGCGCGAACACGGGGAATATCCCATCCTTTAGACAAAAACGATGTTGGACCGTTCCAACGTTTCAATGAATCTTTGATCAAGGAGACGCCGATGTCGATGCTTTCTCTGCCCGTCAATCGTGAACTTTTTGTCGCTTTTTTGATTGTGGCGAAACAGTGTACCTATGCCGCACAGGGCGGCGCGGGTGCGGCGGTGACGCCATTGCTGCCCGGCTCGCGGCAACTGGAATACCGCGATGGGCAACTTTCATACCGGGACATCTACTTCGGGAATGAACATTTTGCCGGGCAAGAAACTGTCTACTACGATACATCGCCCGTTTGGTCGATGGTTTACGCGGGAGGGAGGCTGAAAAATGTGCCGCGCCGCATCGGCTCTGTCGTGGAGATGTCACAGGTGTACACCTTTTTGCAGGCCGCGCTGCAACACGCGCCGGAAGAGCATCCTTATCGCGGCCCGACGCTGTGGGAGGAAGGCGGTTTCGTCTACAGCAACGAAATCCATGGCGACCTGGAACGCTTTTGGGGTATAGAAGCCATCAGCTACCAGGATGTGGCAGTCTACCAGTTGCACTACAGCGGCGGAGTATTGCGGTAGCTTTTGACTTCGTTGCACCCTGGATTATACTTGTGAATAGTTGTGCCCAAAAATACAACTTCGAGCATTCTTTTTCGTATTAACGTAAGTTGCAGCTTTTATGCTGAGGACGTTGCTCCGTCCCTGGGTCACCCTGCCCGAGAGCGCAGGGTAAATAAAAGTTGCACAGCGTAACACTTATGAGCAAAGGAGGCTGAATGATGAGTAAGAGACCCGGTGGTCAACTAGCAACCCGCCCGTTGCACTTTATCTGGATTGCGGATGCGTCAGGTTCGATGCGGGACGATGGGAAAATCCAGGCCCTCAACATGGCGATTCGGGAGGCGATCCCCCACATGCAGAAGGTCGCTTCGGAAAATCCCAATGCACAGGTTCTGGTGCGCGCCATCAAATTCTCCAGCGGTGCGCAGTGGCATATTTCCCAGCCCACACCGGTGGAGGATTTCAAATGGGTGGACTTGAAGGCTGACGGCGTCACCGATATGGGCAAGGCCCTCACGATGGTCGCCGACCAGCTTAAGATCCCCCCGATGACCGACCGCGCGCTGCCGCCGGTGCTGGTGATGATCTCCGATGGGCAGCCAACCGATAGCTTCGAGAAGGGTTTGCAGAAGTTGATGGACGAACCATGGGGCAAGAAGGCCGTGCGCATCGCCATTGCCATCGGCAAGGACGCCGATAGCGCCGTGCTGCAAAAGTTCATCGGCCACAACGAGATCAAGCCCTTGCAAGCCAACAATCCCGAGGCGCTGGTCAATTACATCAAGTGGGTGTCTACAGCGGTGCTCAAGTCGGCCTCATCGCCGGCCAGCCAGGCTGCAGCGGCCACACCTGCAGGCGCGACCGCGCCGCCGCCAATTCCCGTCGCTGCGCCATCTGCAGCGCCTGGAGCTGCCGTAATGCCGGCAGCCCAACCGGTGACGGTGCCGGCAGCTTCGAATATCCCGATTCCTGCCGTGCCCCCGCCCCTTGATGATTCAAATATCACTGCTGACGACGTCTGGTAAGGCGGCCCGGTAAGCCATAAGGAGCTACTATGGGAAAAGTACCGCAGTGGCCCGCCAGTGCATGGCGCGTCGTCGGGCGGTCGGTTCAGGGAGCTTCACACGCGCGTGGGGGTATGCCTAACCAGGATGCAATCCAATGGTTCCCTGAGTCTGGCGTAGGCCCGCCGCTTATCCTTTCTTTGTCTGATGGACACGGCAGCCCCCGGAACTTCCGCAGCGACGTGGGTGCGCAATTCGCCGTCGCAGAAGTGACGAATTTGATGCGCGAGTTGTTGTTGGCGAGCCAACCTGATCCATCCAAGCTGTCGACCATCAAACGTACCGCGGAGGAACGCCTGCCGGGCGAGATCACCCGGCGATGGCGCGCGGCTGTGGCCCGGCATCTCAAGGACAACCCGATCACAGAAGCGGAATTAGAGACCCTGGAGAAGCGGCGCGATCCCAAATCGCGGCGGGCCATCGAAAAGGATCCGCATATCGCCTATGGCGCGACGCTGTTGAGCGTGTTGATCACGTCCGGCTTTATCCTGTACCTGCAACTGGGTGACGGCGACATTCTGACCGTGGCGGACAATGGCGAGGTTGCGCGCCCTATGACCCGCGATCCCCGGCTCATGGCGAACGAAACGACATCGTTGTGTATGGACGAAGCCTGGCGAGAGGTGCAGATCAAGTTCCAGGCGCTTTACGGGCCGCACCCGGCGTTGATTCTGCTTTCCACCGATGGGTATGCCAACTCGTTCGTCAACGACGCCGCTTTCGTCAAGGTCGGCTCGGATATCTTGGATATCCTGCGCACCGACGGTCTTGGGGTGGTGGAACAGAATCTCGGCGGTTGGTTGCGGGATGCCTCGGCAGCCGGGAGTGGCGACGATATCACCATGGGCATCGTGTTCCCGGAGGCGATTTTGTCCAAGCCTGCACCTGCGCCGACTCCTGCGGTGCAGCCGCCGAAACCGCGCCGCAAACGAACGGCGCCGCGGACAGCTAGTGCCCCCAAGATCGCATCTCAACCTATCTCTGATCAAGCACAACCGTCTGCTCCGCCAGCGGAAGCCACACCGCCGAAGGATACTGTGCTGCCAGAAAAAATGTCGCGTGAGGCGGCGAAGGAAGAGGTGCAGACGCAGGATCAACACACGGCTCCATCTGCGGCTGCGATGCCGGAGCTTGTGGCATCTACGGAATCCGTACCTGAGCACGCTGAAGTTGCGCCGGTTGCATCACCGTCGGAGCCGCGACCTGCGGAACCGCCGGTCAAGCCGAGAATTGAACTGATCAAGAACGAGGATCGCCCACGCGAACCGAGCAAAAAGCTACCGGACATCTTTTATGATGATTGAGGGCCTTAGGCCCTATCGTGCGTTGCCTGCTGTGTTGCGTGCTGCACATTGCGTGAACGTCGCTCACGTAGGATGCAGCACGCAACTTGTTGTACACTATGAACAACGAAGCCCGGCATAAACTCCGCGAAATCGTGGATAAGTATGGTCACAGCGTCGTGAATGACCCACGACGCTGTAAGGCTTTGCTCCTTGATCTCTGCGGACAACATCGCCGCGAGATCTTCGTGCTCAACGCGGCGCAGGAAGAGCACGTTGCCAACGATTTGCAGGACATCAAGGGTGGCATTCCGCTGCCGGTGCTGGTCGCGCAACTCACCCGGCGGCTGGTGGACAATCGCGCACTCGCCGAGGATGCCGCGCGCTGGGCCGTGGAGGCATGGGCCTATGCACTGCACCTCACCGATGACGAACTCTCGCCGGTTGTTGAATCCACACCGGAGCCGGTTGTGCCTCCACCGCTACCTGTGACGCCCCCACCGTTACCCACTACGCAGACTCAGCCGATTGGGGATCACATCTCTCGCCCGGCGCCTGGTCCGGTGGACGTTGCGCCGGCTGTGCGCGCGCAACAAACGTTTGCCTCCACCCACACCATCGAAGTGTACGGACGCTCGCGTCGCGGGGCCAGCCCCAAATGGCAGAAGCTCGGTTCCACACCCGGCAGCGTTGCCCTACCGCCGAATTACGTGCTTGGGCTGCGTTTCTTTCACTACAAGCTTGACGAGCTGGAAGTCTGGATCAAGGAAATCCCCCATCCCGATGACGTGGCTTCGTTGGACTTGAACGGTCCCATCGACGATGCGGGTATGGCTGCCTTGCGCGCCTTCCCCAACCTCACCTATCTCGAAGTCGATACCGCCGAGCGCGTCACCAATAAAGGTCTGGCGCATCTGGTGAGCCTCTCCAAGCTGACCACGCTCCATTTTCCGTGGGCCACCGGCATCACTGATGAGGGACTGGCCTATCTGCGCGCCTTACCGGAACTGGCCGGGCTACTGCTGCACTGGGCGGGGATCTCTGATGCGGCGTTGCGCTATCTCGAATCGCTGAACAAGCTCGAAGTGCTGGAACTGCGTGAATGCAAGCACATCTCCGGGTCTGGTCTGTTGCACCTGCGGGCCTTACCCAACCTCGTCACGCTTGATCTGGCGGGCACATCGAAGTTCACCGACACGGGCGTGCAAGCCATCGGCTTGTGTACCGGCTTGAGCAAAGTCGATCTTTCACGCTGCCCGCAGATCACCCACCAGGGGATTGTCCATCTGCGCAGCCTGTTAAACCTGACCTATCTTGACCTGTCCAGTGATCCCTATGTGGACGACAAGTGCGTGACGCCCCTGTGTGATTTGCCACGCTTCTCCACCCTGAACCTCGCCCGCACAGCCATCACCGATATCGGTCTCAGCCACATTGGCGACATGCCCGCCCTGCTCTATCTTGATCTCTCGAATTGCGAGCGCATCACCGACCGGGGACTGTCACACCTGCGCCGTCTCAAGAAGCTGGCCTACCTCAATGTCAGTGGATGCAAACGCCTCAGCCAGAATGGGATTAGCAGGCTTGTTCGGTCAGGATTGTTTATCATGCAGTGATCCTATGCACCCCGTACCACGCCGCCAGCTTCGCGAGATCGTTGCACAGTACGGAGAATCCGTTCTGGAAGACCCGCGCCGCTGCCGGTCGCTGCTGTTGGATTTCTGCGGTTCGCACAAAGGCGAGGTCAATCTGCTGGTGATGGCCGTGCAGG
>JAKJAB010000145.1 GCA_022707725.1 Chloroflexota bacterium
TGTTGCCGGCATTGCGGATGTCCACCTGCCCACCGTTGGCTGTTGACCGGCTGATTGGCCTCGCTGGCGTTTCGGGGAACCTTGTTAAGGTCATGGAAAGGGACAGCAAATTGCCGCCGCGCATGTCACCGCCTCAGCTAGACCGTGATCTTGAGAAGATGGGAGAGATTATCGAGAAGATGGCCGACCCGGATATCTTTGTCTGGCTGGAACGTGGCGACGAGCCGTCGGAACAGGAGTTGTATCGCGCTGCGACGATTGTGGCAGACCGCCTGTGTGGCGCTGTTGCTAATCCGATCATCCGCAATGCGCAGGAAAAGCGCCAGCTTGCCGCAATCGGTACGTGGCTCACGGATTTGGGCTACCGGAGTTTGCCAACAGGCGCGGGGACAAAGTTTGACGGGATGCAGCCGGGGACATTCTCGTTCTGGCTTAACGTGCCCGTTGAACAGGAAGGCAAGGGCAAGACGCTTAATATTCCGGTAGATGCCGTCGTCATGCCGAAGACGGCGCGACCAGGCGACCTGCCGTTGCTGATCGAGGCGAAGTCGGCAGGAGATTTTACGAATGTCAACAAGCGACGCAAGGAAGAAGCTACGAAGATGAACCAGTTACGCCGGACGTATGGAAAGGACGTGCGGTTCATTCTGTTTCTGTGCGGATACTTTGACAGCGGGTATCTCGGCTACGAGGCGGCAGAAGGCATCGACTGGGTATGGGAGCACCGGATCAACGATCTCAGGGAGTTTGGGCTGTAGATGATGATAACAGCGGTTGCCGAATATGAGGCGCGGCGATTGGCCTTACAAGAGGCGTTGGACGCGCAGAAAGAAACGTCCGAACGGAATCGGATGGGACAGTTCTCCACGCCAACTGGGCTGGCGGGCGACATCCTGCGATACGCCGAGGCGCAGCTAGGCAAGCGCGAGAAAGTGCGTTTCATCGACCCCGCAATTGGCACGGGAGCATTCTATGCGGCGTTACTCGACGTGTTCCCGGAAGAGCGTATCGATGCTGCCGTTGGGTATGAGATCGACCCACACTACGGCGTACCGGCGGCGAACCTATGGGGCGATACGGGTCTGGACCTTCGCCTGGAAGACTTTACGCGGGCTGAAGCGCCGGCCGATGCCGCAAAGTTTGATTTGCTGATCTGCAATCCGCCGTATGTACGGCATCACCACCTCAGCAACGCTGAGAAACAGCGGTTGAGGCTGCGCGCGCTGGATCTCTGCGGCGTCGAAATCAGCGGGCTGGCCGGGCTGTATTGCTATTTCCTCGGTCTGGGCCACGCGTGGTTGAAAGACGGCGGGTTGGCCGGATGGCTTATCCCAAGTGAATTCATGGATGTGAATTATGGCGCGACGGTGAAGCGCTATCTGCTCGACAAGGTCACGCTCCTGCACATTCACCGGTTCGACCCGCACGATGTGCAGTTCGCTGATGCGCTCGTATCGTCTGCCGTGGTGTGGTTCCGCAAGGATCCCCCTTCGCCAGGACATCAAGTGCGGTTCACTTACGGTGGTTCGCTGCAACGACCGAAGCTGGAACGCCTTGTACCGGTCGAGACATTGCGGCGCGATTCAAAATGGACGCGCTACCCGCGGCAGGAGAGCTATGAAGCCACTGACGAACTGGTTTTGGGCGACTTCTTCAAAATCAAGCGCGGCCTGGTCACAGGGAACAATGATTACTTCATCCTTGCGCTCGAGGAAATCGAGCGTCGCGAATTGCCGCTGGAGGCGTTCAAGCCGATACTGCCGAGTCCGCGCTATTTGCCGGATGACGAGGTTAAGGCGGACAAAACGGGCAATCCTATCCTTGAGCGGCAGTTGTTCCTGCTCGATCCTCCGTGGACGGAAGAGACGATCAGAAACCATTACCCGAAGCTGTGGGCGTATCTTGAGGAAGGTAAAGCGCAGGGGGTCGCGGAAAGTTATCTGTGCAGACAAAGGACTCCGTGGTATGCGCAGGAAGACCGCCCGCCGGCGCCGTATGTCTGTACCTATCTTGGCCGGAGTGACAAAAAGAGCGGACGCCCGTTCCGTTTCATCCTGAACCATTCACAGGCGACGGCTGCGAATGTGTATTTGATGCTCTATCCAAAATCATTGATTGCACGCGCTCTGCAGGATAACCCGGAGTTGAAACGTCGAGTCTGGGCGTATCTGAATGAAATTTCCGCGAAGGTGCTGCTCGCCGAAGGCCGCGTTTACGGCGGCGGGCTGCACAAACTCGAACCGCGCGAACTTGGCAATGTGCCGGCCGGGTTTATAGTGGACTTGTTGCCGGATGTTCGCGCGCCAAAGAGGGCTAGACAACTTAGCCTCTTTGCCGGGACGTGAAAACTCGCTAACAGTTGCTTGCCGCTGTGGGCATACACTTCTTCAAGCGGGAGTGGGGGACCAACCAGGTGCTCGCGGCGCTGAGGGAGATTTGCGAATCCAAGGGCGCGACCGTCCGTGGCGCGGGCGAGGTGCGCTGGTTCAGCCTGCATCGCAAGGAGCAGATTGCGCAGGTGGTGGAGGCGTTGAGCCGGTTGTTTTGAGGTAACTATTCAGGTGGGGCGCACTTTTACGCCTGCAATGACAGTAGGAAGCGCAAAAATTGCCGTTTTGGGTTCAGCTAAGTGCGTCCCACCTCAAGCTGAATAGTTGCGTTTTGAGTTAAGGACTGATTTTTATGGTGACAAAATTCCTTGATAAAGCAAGAAAGAATAAAGCGGACGAGTTTTACACGCAACTGCCGGATATAGAGGCAGAAATGCGCCATTACCGAGAACAATTCCGCGACAAGGTCATTTTCTGCAACTGCGACGACCCGTATGAGAGCAATTTCTTCAAATACTTTGCGATGAATTTCAATTTTTTGGGCCTCAAAAAACTGATCGCCGCCAGTTATTCCGACTCCCCGGTTGCGGGCCAGCAATTGTCGTTGTTTGACGTAAAAAGCCTCGACGTACCAAACGGAGATGCTAAACCCCCTTACAAAATTGAGATCACTGAAGTCAGGGATGAAAACGCGGACGGCGCGGTCGATCTGGCAGACGTTGAGTATCTGCTCAAAAACAGAAGAAACACGCTCACGTTGTTGCAGGGCAACGGCGATTTTCGTTCCCCCGAATGTATCTCGTTGCTGCAAGAAACGGATATCGTCGTCACCAACCCGCCGTTTTCGTTGTTCCGTGAGTACGTGGCGCAGTTGGTGGAGTATGGAAAGAAGTTCATTATCCTCGGAAACCAAAACGCAATTACCTACAAGGAAGTTTTCAGACTCATAAAAGAGAATTTGATTTGGCTCGGCATGGACAATGGCGGCACAAAATGGTTTCAAGTGCCGTTGGATTATGAAATTACGACTGAATCAAGAAAGAGGTTCGACGACAAAGGAAACAAGTATTTTAGTATGGGGAGTATTATGTGGTTCACAAATCTCGATGTCCCCAAACGTCACGAATCCATCACTTTGTACAAGCACTACACACCCGAAGAATATCCGCGTTACGATAACTATGACGCTATTGAAGTAGCAAGAGTTGCCGACATCCCCTATGATTACGACGGGGCGATGGGAGTTCCGGTTACATTTCTTGATAAATACAATCCCGAACAATTCGAAATATTAGGGATTACAAAAACATGGTTTGGGGGAGCGACTAAAATATATCCCAACCAAATACAAGTGAATGTTGACGGCAGCAAAAGTGTTGTATCTAAGCTCAATGATGGCGCTACAATCAAGCTAGATGCGCCGCCGCACGGCAAAACTTACTATATGGTTGACAATGATTACTTTATCCAACTTTATGCCCGCATTATCATCAAGCGGAAAGGCAGCCAACTATGAAGATCGAATTGCACGAAATCACCGTCCGCGAGGTAGCGGAAAATTACGTGGATAACGCCGAAGAAGGCGTCGTCGGCTACAACGGCAGGCTCAATATCCGCCCGAAATACCAACGCGAGTTTGTCTACGATGACAAAAAACGCAACGCTGTGATAGATACGATTTTCAAGAATTTCCCGCTCAATGTGATGTATTGGGTCAAAAACGAGGATGGGACGTTTGAAGTTTTGGACGGGCAACAACGGACGATCAGTTTTTGCCAATACGTCAATGGCGATTTTTCCGTAGACAATCGCGCTTTCCACAATCTCACGCGCACCGAACAAGAGCAGGTTTTGAACTACCGCCTGATGATCTATTTCTGCGAGGGCAACGACAAGGAAAAACTGGACTGGTTCAGGATCGTCAATATTGCCGGCGAAAGACTCTACGACCAGGAATTGCGGAACGCCGTCTACACCGGAACCTGGCTCACGAACGCCAAATCCATCTTCAGCAAAAGCAACTGCGCGGCGTACCTGTTAGCCAAAGACTACGTGACCGGCTCGCCGATACGGCAGGAAATCCTCGAAACGGCTTTACGGTGGATTTCAAAGGGCGAGATCGAAAAATACATGTCTATTCATCAGCACGACCCCAATGCGAATGAGTTATGGATGTATTTCAGGAATGTGATCGAATGGGTTCGATTGACATTCACGACCTACCGCAAGGAAATGAGAGGGATTGACTGGGGCGGGCTGTACGACAAATTCAAGGGCGAACTCTTTGACACAGAAAAGTTAGAGCAGGAAATACAAACTTTGATGATAGACGATGACGTTTCGAATAAGAAGGGAATCTATTCGTATGTCCTTACCCGCAACGAAAAACACTTGAATATCCGCGCTTTTACCGACAGTCAAAGAAGAGCGGCATACGAAAAGCAGAAAGGCATCTGCGCACGGTGCGGCCAACACTTTGAATTGCGCGATATGGAAGCAGACCATATCACACCCTGGCATCTGGGCGGAAAAACAGCACCAGAGAACTGCCAAATGCTGTGTAAGGCGTGCAATCGCATAAAATCTGGCAAATAAAGAGCGCGCTAAAAACCCGCGTATAATCGTGAGGTTCAGTGTATTCCGAAGTTTTTTGTGAGAGGAGGTCTTGATGACCGTATATCCGATTACTGTGAATGTGCCACGGGCTGTTTATGAGCAAATCAAACGCGCAGCACAAAAAAGGCGGCGACCCATTGATGAGTTGTTCGTCGAAGCGATAGTGGCCGCGGCGCCTTTTCTGGGGAATGTATCGCCGGGCATCAATGTCCCACTGGCGCAGATGACGTATCTTAACGATGCCGCGTTGTGGCAAGCGTCGCGTTCCACGGAGGCTTAATGACCCAATCTAACGAATTCCCCCTCTCCATCCAAAACCTGACCTTCCAATACCGGATCCGCGAGCAGCCGGCGATTGAAGATCTGACCTTCACGCTCCACGAAGGCGAACTGCTTCTCGTGGCGGGCGCGAGCGGCTGCGGCAAGACGACGTTGATGCGCTGTATCAACGGCCTGATTCCGCGCAGCTATCGCGGCGAACTTAGCGGGAGCATCACGCTGTTCGGGCAGGATGCGCGCCGGATGCCGATGGCGGCGCTCTCACAGCTCGTGGGGACGTTGCTGCAAGACCCGGAACGGCAGATCGTCGGCAGCTTCGTGCTCAACGAGGTCGCTTTTGGGCTGGAAAACCTCGCGCTATCGCGGGGGGAGATCCTTTTCAGGATCGAAGAGGCGCTCAATTATTTGGGCATCTCGCATCTGCGGGATCGGGAGACGTTCGGCCTTTCAGGCGGCGAGAAGCAGAAGGTGGCGCTGGCGGGCGTCCTGGCGATGCGTCCCCGTATCCTGCTGCTCGACGAACCCCTGGCGAGCCTCGATCCGGCCTCCGCGCAGGAGGCGTTGGCGCTCTTCCGCCGCCTCGCCGATGAAGGCATCTCCATTATGCTCGTGGAGCATCGCGTCGAGGATGCGCTCAACATCAAGCCGGACGCGGTGCTTTATCTGGACGAGGGGCGGCAGGTCTACTACGGCGATGCCGAGGGCCTGATGCAGGTCGTGGATTACCACAAGGTCAAACTCCCCGCGCCGGTGGTGCTGGAACGCGCCAAACAAGCGCCCGCGCCGGTCTTCGAACCGTCCGTCAAGCCTGATGGCAAGCAGCCGTTGGTGATGTTCCAGGATGTGACCTTCCGCTACGATAAGGCGCTGCCCGACGTGCTGCACGACGTCAACTTCACCATCCACAAAGGTGACGTCGTCGCCATCTTGGGACCGAACGGCGCGGGCAAAACCACGCTGGTCAAGCACGCGCTCGGATTGCTCAAGCCGACGCAGGGCCAGGTGTTGTTGGAGGGCCAGAACACGCGCGAGATCAGCGTCGCCCAGGCCGCACAGACGATTGGCTACGTCTTCCAAAGCCCGTCGCAGATGCTCTTCGCGCCGACCGTGGAGGAAGAGCTATCGTTTGGCCCGCGCAATCTGCATCACGACAAGGCAACCATTCAGCAGGATGTGGACCTGTCCCTGAACGTGGTCAATATGGCCGAGTATCGGGATTCGCCGCCGCTGGCGCTCTCCTTCGGCCAGCAGAAGCGCATCAGCATCGCGGCGGTGTTGGCGATGCGCTCGCGGATTCTGATGATGGACGAGCCGACGGCGGGACAGGACTACTGGAACTACATAGCGTTCATGGATGCGATCCTGCAAATGCCCGGTTTCGACGCCATCATCTTCATCACCCACGACCTGGACCTGGCCGTCACCTACGCCAACCGCGTGGTGCTGATCCACGATGGGCGGATCGCCGAGGCGGGACCGACGGAGAGCGTGCTCAGCGACTTCGAACTGTTGCGACGCTGCCGGGTAGTGCCGACTTCGTTGCTGGCGCTGAACCTGGAGCTTTTGCCGCAGACGGGTCGCTTTACGCGTGCGGAGATATTGGCGCATTTTTAGAGCCGGCGCTGCGGGGACGGCAGATCACATTAGGTAGGTAGCAACTTGGGTTAAGTCTACACGCAAGGAGGTGAGCATAAGCGCAGTAAATCACGTGAATTATTGAATCGCCAGTTGTTTCTATCACCAAACAATCATTTTGTGGAGGGTTAATCATGGAAAAGAAATCGCTGTGGATATTTGGAACGCGGGAAGTCGTGTATGCGGCCATCGGTGCGGCGCTGTATGGCGTCTTCTCCTGGGTGACGAACTTCCTCGCCCTGCCCGCTGCCGGGAACATTTCGCTGCGTCCGGCCGTCGCCATCCCGATGTTCTTCGGCATCGCCTTTGGCCCCATCGTGGGCTTCATCTCCGGCCTCGTCGGCAACATCTTGGGCGACTTCCTCTCCGGATGGGGATTCTGGTGGGCCTGGGACTTGGGCAACGGCATCATGGGGTTCATTCCCGGTCTGATTGGTTTGCTTGGTGTGGTCACCGCTTTCAAGACGAAAGGCGCCATCATCAAAGCTGAAATTCTGGTCGTCATCGCCGCAGTCGTGGGGATGCTGGTGCCTTCGCTGTTGGAGATTCCCTTGAGCGGCATCGACTTCGACACGGCTATCGTGGGGTATTGGCTCCCCTCCGCGTTGACCAACATCGTCAACGGCCTGATTTTGGTGCCGATCCTGATGGTGGCCTACGACGCCGTCGTCGCTCGTTCTGGACGCTAAGATGTGAATCACGAATCATGAATCATGATTCATGGTTCATGATTCGTGCCTTTCGAGGGGTGAGCCATGCTCGTTACATGGAAATACCGTTTCCGCAATAGTTTCATCGAGCGTTTCGATCCGCGCGCCCGGTGGTTCTTCTCATTCCTGGTCTTATTCTCGATCATCCAGTTTTGGGACTTGCGTTTCTTGCTCTTTTTCTTTGCGTTGGTGATGGGACAGTATGCCCTGTCGCGCCTCACCTGGGCGGAGACGCGGCGAGTCTGGATTTTCGTGCTCATTTTGGTAGTGGGGATCGTGGCGTTGAACGCCCTTCTGACCGGGCGCGGCGGTCCCGGCGAAGTGTTGCGCGGCGGGCACGTCGTCTGGCGGGTGGAGTGGAAGGTGTTCGGCCTTTCGATCAGCCCGACGATCACCGTGGAGCGGATCTGGTTCGCCATCTCGCAGATCACGCGCATGTTGTCGATCTCCGTGCTGTTTTTCATCATTCCCTACACGATGGATCCGAGCATGTACGGCGTCACCTTTCGCGGTATGGGCCTGCCGGACCGGTTTGCCTTCTCGATGGACCTGGCGTTCCGCTTTGTGCCGACCCTGGCCCGCGATTTCAGCACAACGCTGGACGCGCAGCGCGCGCGGGGT
>JAKJAB010000146.1 GCA_022707725.1 Chloroflexota bacterium
GGTTGCTGGTTACTGGTTACTGGTTACTGGTTGCTGGTTGCTGATTGCTGGTTGCTGGTTACTGATTGCTGGTTGCTGGTTGCTGGTTACTGGTAACTCGTTACTCGTTACTCATTACTCATTACTCATTACCGATTACCGCTAAACACCACATCCGCCGGCATGCCCATCTTGAGCGCATTATCTTCGTTTTGGACCGTGATCTCAACGGCGAAAACGAGGTTCACCCGTTCTTCCTGGGTGGCGACGTTGCGCGGCGTAAATTCGGCGCTCTCGGCGATGCGGCTGACGCGGCCTGCGAAAATGCGATTGGGGAAGCTGTTGACGGTGATCTGCACCGGTTGGTCGAGATGGACCTGTCCGAGTTGGTTCTGCGGCACGTAGACGGTTAGCGTCAGCTTGTTGAGGTCGGCGATGGTGAGTAGCGTTGCGCCTGCCGCGGCGACCTCGCCGGGATGCATGATGACGTCCACCACGACGCCGTCGATAGGCGCGGTCAGCGCGTACATCTCGCGCTGGCGTAGCAACGACGCCAATCCGCTGCGCGCCTGATTGACGCGCGCTTCGATGGCGGCGATTTGTTCGGGCGTGGCGCCGGATTCCAACGCCTCCACCTGCACCTGCGCCAGTTCGATCTGTGCTCCGACTTGCGCCTGCGCGCTGAGAGCCTCGTCGGCGCGGGTCTGCATCGCCTGAGGATTGGCGCGCTGGCTGTAGAGATTGGCGAGTTTGGCTTCCAGGCCCTCTTTCTGGGCGATAGCGGCGTTCACGCCGATCCATGTTTGCCACCACAGGTTGGGCAGTTGTTGCGCCCCCAGTGGGAAGTTGATATCGACCCATTTGTAGAGGGTGTAGCCGCCGCCCCCGATAACCAGTTCCCAGTCGCCGAAGGTGTAATCTCCCTCGGGAGTTTCGGGTAATTCGATCGGCGGCAGATCTGGAAAGAGGTCTTGCAGGTCATCGGTGATGTCGTTGAGAGAACCTTCCAGAGCTGGAAAACGATGTCGCCCACCGCCATCGTATTGGTCGTAGGCTTGTTCGAACTGATTTTTCCCAAGTTCGACAGCGTCTTTGAGGGCGATGGCCTGCGCGAGTTGGTGCTCTGCGGAAACGAGTTGCGCGCGGGTGACGGCGATGAGCAAGTCGATGTCTTGTGGGTTGGCGACCAGGACTTGCGTGTCGCTGACTGCCCGCTGCGCGAGCAGTTGTCCCGCCTGGGCTTGCGCGAGCTGCGCTTTGGCGGTTTCGATCTGACCGGGGCGCGCCCCAGCCTTTGCTTGCGCCAACCCCGCTTCGGCCATGTCGACCATCGCCTGGGCGACCTCGATTTGCGCATCGAGCATCGTGGTGTCCAGTTGGACGACGATCTGTCCAGCCGCAACATTTTCGGCCTCAGCCACCGGAATCGCGGCGATCAACCCGCCGAACTCACTGGCGAGACTGACCTGTTCGGCCTGGATGACGCCGGACGCGCTCAGGGTTGTGGCCGGCCCCGCCGTCTGCTGTTGGAAAAGCGCCAGCCACGACTCGGGACTGGCTTGCGTCTGCTTCGACATCAGCACGACTAGCCCCAGCGAGAAGAATATCAACAGGACGATGTGCAGTATCTTTTTTGACTTCGATTTTTTCTGGTTCATTTTTATCACTCCCCCACGTTATTGTGTGCGCCTATTTCACCGCCGATATGAAGACGTCCTCCAGCGTGGGCGCAATCCATTCGATGCTGTGGACGTCGATACCTTCATCGTTGAGCAGCGCCCAAATCGGCGCTTTGAACGTCTCCGCGTCGGGTACGACGACGTGAATTTGCGCCCCGTAGAGCGCGACTTCCTCGAAGGGCAGCCGTCCCGCATCCTGCGTTGCCTTGAGCGCACGCATCGCGCGGTCGGCGTCGGCGGTGTTGATTTCGAGGACGTGCCCGCGCATCTGCGACTGTTTCAGTTGGTCCGGCGTGTCCAACGCAATCAGCTTCCCCTGGCTGATGAAGCCGACGCGCTGGCACAGTTCCGCTTCGTCCATATAGTGCGTGGTGACGAGCACCGTCACGCCCTTCTTCGCCATCGCGTAGATGAGGCCCCAGAACTCGCGCCGGCTGATGGGATCGACGCCGGCGGTCGGTTCGTCGAGGAAGACGACGCGCGGCTCGTGGACGATGGCGCAGCCCAGGGCCAGGCGCTGCTTCCAGCCGCCGGAGAGGTTGGACGTGAGCGTGTGCTCGCGTCCGACCAACCCGGCCATTTCCAGGATTTGGGCCTGGCGGTGGCGCAGTTGCTTGCGCGAGAGGCCGTAGGCCAGCCCGTAAAAGCGAATGTTCTCGCGGGCGGTGAGGTCGTTGTAGAGCGTGAAGAGCTGCGACATATAGCCCACCAGCGCCTGCATCGATTTGGTCTGCGTGGCGGGGTTGTAGCCGAGCACGCGCGCCTCGCCGGACGTCGGCGTGAGCAGGCCGAGCAACATACGGATGGTCGTCGTTTTGCCCGCGCCGTTCGGCCCCAGCCAGCCGTACACTTCCCCCGGACGGACGTTGAAGCTCACATCGTCCACGGCAGTGAAGCCGCCGAACTTCTTGCTCAGATTGTTGACCTCAATCGTATACTCGCCCATCGTCCAAAATCCAAAATCCAAAATCCAAAATCAAGAATCGCTTTGCGACTGTCTTGTAATCAGCGAAATGAAAGCCTCTTCCATCCGCGCCTCGATTTGGCGCATGCCGGTGCAGGCGATGCCCTGAGCGGCGAGCGCGGCTTCGATTTCGGGCTGCCGCCGGGCGATGTCGTCCACGAAGACGTGCAGCATCAGCCCATAGGTCTGGACTTCCAGGACGCCTTCCAGGTCTGTGACCAGCTTTTGTGCCGGGACGAAGTGCGACGGGGTGAATTCGAGCAGGCTGCCGGGAACCATCGTTTTGATTTTGCGCGGCGCATCGTGCGCGACGAGCCGGCCGCGGTAGAGCAGGCCGACCCAGTTGCAGCGCTCGGCTTCGTCCATGTAGGGCGTGCAGACGAAGATGGTCAGTCCCTTTTCGGCGCGCAGGTTGCCCAGCAGGTTCCAGAATTCGCGGCGACTGACGGGGTCCACGCCCAGCGTCGGCTCGTCGAGCATCACGACGCGCGGTTCGTGGACGAGGCTGCACGCCAGCGCCAGCTTCTTCTTCATCCCGCCGGAAAGCCGCCCGGCGAGGCGTTTGGTGAACTTCGTCAACCCGGCGAATTCCAACAGTTCCGGAATGCGATGTTTCTGCTCCTCTGGGTTGACGCCTTGCACCTGCGCGAAGAACTGCATGTTCTCGATCACGGTCATATCGGGCGGCAGCGAGAACTGCTGCGCGATGTAGCCGACGCGCTCGCGGATGGCGTAGGCGTCGCGCATCGAGTCGCAGCCCAGGATGTGGCTCTCGCCGGAGGTGCGGCGCAGCAGGCCCAGGATCACGCGTGTCGTCGTCGTCTTGCCCGCGCCGTCCGGCCCGATCAAGCCGTAGGTTTCGCCCTGGCGCACCTGCAACGTGACGCCGTCCACCGCAGTGACGTCGCCTTGACGGGTCTTGAACCGCTTCACCAGGTCTTTAGTCTGAATCGTAACTAACGTTTCCATACTTTTCTCAGAGATAAAACCGCGAATCCTCACGAATTTTCACGAATAGGAAATCAAAACCAGTGTTGATTCGTGAAGATTCGTGGTGGAAATCTTTCAATCCAACCTCGTCTTGAACGTCGCTGCCGATACGATGACGATGATCACGCCGTAGACGACCAGCGCCAGGACGTCTTCCCACATAAACGTCAGCCCCACGCCTTTGGTGATGACGCCCCGCGCGATGCGGATGAAGTAGGTCGCCGGAATCAGGTTGCCGACGGCACGTACGACCGGTGGCATCGTCGAGCGCGGGTAAATCAGACCGGTCAGCAGCATCGTGACCATCATAATCATCGCCGAGATCTGCTGCGCCTGTTTCTGGTTTTTGGAGATAGTGGAGAGCGCCAGCCCCATCCCCAGGCCGGAGACGATGAACAGCAGCGAGAGCCAGCCAAACAGCCAGGCCGATCCCTGGAACGGTACTTTGAACCAGTAAACGCCCAGCACGATGATGATGATGAGGTCGAGGGAGATCAGCCCGACGGGTGGCACGATCTTGCCGAGGATCAATTCGACGGGGCGCGCCGGCGTGACCAGCATTTGTTCTACCGTGCCTAGCTCGCGCTCGCGGACGACAGCCATCACCGTCGCGTTGACGCCGATGAGTTGCAGCAGCATCGCCGCCAAACCGGGGATCAGGAAGACGATCTCGTCGATGTTGGGATTGTAGAGGATGCGCGTGCTGGTGTCGATGGGCAACTTTCCCAGGCCGCCCATGCCCATACGCTCGGCGGTTTGCAGCATCAACTGCATCCCGTGCACCTGCGCAATGGCCGACGCCGCGCTGTAAGCCGACTGCGCCACGAACGAATCGGAACCGTCGATGATGACGAGCGCCTGCGCTGTGCGCCGTTCGACCTGCCCCGCGAAATCCGGTGGAATCACCACCCCCACGTTCACCTGGTTCTCGTCGATGGCGCGGATGACCTCGCTTTCGCTGCCGGCGTACTGCACCACGTCGAAGAAGCCGGAAACTTCGAGCGCGTTGATGAAGGCGCGGCTGCTGGGGTCGCGGCTCATATCGACGACCGCCGTGGACAGATGATCGAGCGTCATATCGCCGACGTAGGCGAACAGAAACAGCTCGAGGACGGGCAAGAGAATGGTCATCAACACCGTCGGCCAATCCCGAATCATCTGGATGGCCTCTTTTTTGATGATGGCGAACAACCGTTGCGCGTTCAAGCCGTCTACTCCAATCCCTGCCGGAATGCTTTCGCCGCAATCGCCATCACGACGACGGCGTAAATCGTCATGCTGACGATGTGAACCCAAAGCGCGCCCACGTCGACGCCTTTGCTGATGATCCCGCGTGAGATGGGGATGAAAAACGTCATCGGGAATAGCGCGCCGAACACTTTAAGAAGGGGCGGCATCGTGTTGCGGGGGAAGATGTAGCCGCCCAGTACGACGCCCAACAGCATCACCATCATGATCAACTGCTGCGCCTGTTTTTGATTGCGGGCGATGGTCGAAATCAGCAGACCCACTCCCAATCCACCGAAGACGTAGATCAGGGAGAGGCCCATGAAGACCCAGAAATTCCCACGGAACGGCACGTGGAAGAGCAAAACCGCCGCCGCGACCGCCGTCAGCACGTTGAGGACGGAGATGGCGACGTTGGGGACGATCTTGCCGAGCAGCAGTTCCAGCGGGCGGATCGGCGTGACGAGCAACTGCTCGATAGTGCCGGCCTCGCGCTCGCGCACGACGGCGGCGGCGGTCATCGCAATGCTGGACGTTTGGATGAGCAGGGCGATCATGTTGGGGATGGTGAACCAGAGCTGCTGCATATCGGGGTTGTAGAGGATGCGCACCCGCGCATCCAGCGGCAGGGCGGCGCTGATGGGGAGGCCGGAGCGTTGAATTTTCTTGAGCAGCACGTCGGCGGCGTAGGATTGCGCGATGGCGGCGGCCCGCGTGTAGCCCGATTGGACGGTGAACAAATCCGAGCCGTCGATCAAAAAGAGCACCTGCGCTTCTCCACGGTCCACGCGGGCCGCGAAGCCCGGCGGGATGACGATGCCGGCCTGCGCGCGCCCGCTGTCGATGGCCTGGATCACTGCGGCTTCACTGGCGACGTAATCGATCACGTCGAAATAGCGCGTGTTGACCATCGCCGCGACGTAGGCGTGGCTGTGCGCGTCCAGACTCTGGTCGGCGACCACGGTGGGGATGTGTTCCACGTTCATATCGACCGCGTAGCCGAGCATAAACAGTTGCAGCAGCGGCATGCTCAGCATCAGGATCAACGTGCCCCGGTCGCGCAGCGTTTGGATGAACTCCTTTTGTAAGACGGCCCAAATACGTTGAAACATTGTCCTCCACTATTGCGTTACGCGCATCAACTTTAGCGGATGCGCAGCCCATCGAACAACAGATCGACGGCAGTCTGCGCCAGCCTGCGCCGTTCCTCCGGGGTGGGGACGGGCTGCTTGCCGCGCAGCACCGGCGCAATCAACGCCACAAAACCGCCCAAAATAATCGTCGTCACGATCTCGGGATCGATGAGCCGGAAATCCCCGCCTCGATCCTTTTGGTGATGAAGCCCTGGATGGCTTGCCCGATGTACTGCAAGCGGTCGATGATCAGGTCGTTCAGAATCGTATCGTCCACCCAAATCTCGGTGAACAGCGCGCTGGTAAAATCGACCTGCGACACGAAAATCTCCAGGCCGTCTTCGACGACGCTCACAAAATCGTTGCGGGTGCTGAGGGGCCGGGCGTTTTGCAACAAGGCGTCGATGGGAACGCACATCTCGTTGAGAATCGCCAGCATAATGTCGCGCTTGCCCTCGAAGTAGTTGTAGAGCGTGCCTTCGGCCATATCGGCGGCCTCGGCTATATCTTTCGTCGTGGTATAGGCGTAGCCCTTCGCTGCGAAGAGCTGCGCGGCGACGGTCACGATTTCGCGCCGCCGTCGCTCGATGCGCCGCTCGCGGCGCGATTGCCGGGGGTGATCTCCTTTTTTGCTGTTCATTGCTCTCCTTTTGTGATTCTCCTGTTTGGACAGCGCCCCTGGCGAAGCCTCGAACCCATTTCGAAACAGGCCATAAGTGCGAATAAACCGTATAAACTCCAATCGTTCGCGGCTTCCACGCGGGCGATTCACAATAATGAGTAAATGCTCATTTTATGAGTAATTATACATCAAATGAGCAAATCGTCAAGTATGATTTTGGTTAATGATTGCTGCGAAGGAAGTCAGTTTTCTTATCCCGCAAAACGGGCTACAATAGAGCTACGTGGCCTTGACAGGAGGTGAGCTATGACGCTGATGTCCCCGAATGACGTACCGATAACGATCCGGCCCATTCAGCTCGGCGAATTGGAGCGCATCCCTTTGCGCTGTTGGCCGGCCGACCGCGACATCCTGTTGCGCCTTTTCGAACGCCAGGGCACGATTGGCATGGCAGCGTGGGAAGGCGATCGCTGCGTGGCGCAACTGCACTGCTACCGCATCGTCTTGCCGAACCAGGACAATCCTGACTGGCCGCCGTGGAATCATTGGTGGCAGCCAGCATGGTGGCTGCGGATAACCGGCTCCGTGAACCTGAATCTGTCCGGGCCGACGTGGTGCCATGCCTGCTGCCACGTGGGACGCACGTTGGAGAGTTTTCGTGAAGAGACTGCGTTGATATCGACTGCCCCGACCATCCTCAAGGGCGCCGACCCGCGTTACTTTGGGATTGGGATCGGCACGGCGTTGGTGCGGGCCTCTATGCGTTGGGCGTGGGATCACGATTATACGACGATTCTGGCTCTGGGTGCGCCGCAGGGCCTGTTCCAATATGCCATTGCTGCGGGACATTTGCCCTGGACGACTTACGCGAAATTGGGCTTCGATTTCTTCGGGTTGGTGACCGACGCCGCGCAACTCCCGCAGTGGGCGCGGGGACACGGTCCGGCGGAGATCGAAGAGGCCATCCACGCCGCCGTTGCCGCTGGCCGTCCGATGCAGGATTTCTTCGAGCGGCTGATGATCATGAATCTGACGGGAGCGTAGAAGATCACAAACGTCAGCAGATAGAGCAGATTTTTAGAAGGCTCGAACAATAATCTGCTGAATCTGCTTAATCTGCTGATGAAAAAATGAACTGCGTCAGTAACTCCGTTACCTTTTCCGTTCTTCCAATTCTTCCACAGTGCGCGGCCAGTCATCCTTGAGTAAGCGCGACAGCGCCCGGTCCGCCAGCAGCCGGTCTTCCGTCTGGCAGCGCGGACAATAATTCGTCTCATTTTCTGCATAACGAATGCGTTGCACTTTGACGCCGCAGACCGGGCACGGTTGCCCATACCGCCCGTGCACGGCCATCGCTTCGTGGAATGCCGTCACTTTGGTCGGGAAACCTTCCCCAGCTTCTGCCCGCAGCCGCGCGACCCATTCCGCGAGGACTGCTTTGGTCGCTTCGGCCAGGTACGCGATTTGTTCGTCCGTAAGATATTTGGTTAGCAAAAAGGGCGAAAGGCGCGCGCG
>JAKJAB010000147.1 GCA_022707725.1 Chloroflexota bacterium
CGCCAGGTCGGCGGCGTGCTCCGGGTCCGCCAGGTAGAACTTGAAGGCGTTGGAGTCTGGCCCCTTGTCGAGCGTCCCCCGGATCAACTTGCGGGCTTCGAGCATCTTGAAAGCGACCAGCCGGTTGAGGTGCGTGAAAGCCACTTCTTTGACCAGCTTCGCCACGGCTTCGGCGCGCGGCAGCCCGGCCTGCGCTTCGTCGTCCAGGAAGCGCGCGACCCGTGTGTAGATCGCGCGCGTCTCCGCGTCGGCCTGCACCTGGGGCAACTTCTCCGGCGCATCCACGCGCCCGTCCGCGTAGACGCCGTAGACGCCTTCCAATAGCTCCTGCGCCTCGCGCGTCAACAGCGCGCGGGCGTCCAGGGCCAGGTCGTGAATGCGTTTGCGTTGGACGTCACTTAAAGCTGGTGGCATGATCCCTCTATTCTGTATGGTGCAATGTCGTCTTTCACTTATGAACGATTCGCTGTGTGAGCCGCGAGCCATTGCCGGCTTTCAGCTCTGGCTTCCGGGGGAATATGGGCAGATTCGGCGCGCCTTTTGTGCATAATTGCCAACGTTTTCTCGTCATCTATCCATTTGGTCGGAATACCCCTATATGCCTGGAACCCTTTGACGTCCAGGGCGTAGATCAGGGTTTCACTCAACGCAAGCCCTGCCATATACTTGGCGCGATCACTCAGTTTGTAGTTGGGATGATCGGGCGATTCGCAGCCGCCTAACATCACCGCATAACCAGTCTCCACCTCAGAATACCCATACTGCGCTCTGAGCACGTTACCCACGTTGTACTGCTGGACGATAGCGCTTTTATCCCACAACTGCTGCGCCTTCTCTGCAGCGAGCGATTCTGTATAGTAACTGGTGGATGAGGTAACGTGGTACAAGCCCATCCAATCAAAGAATTGTTTGACGGAAACCTGAGTCGTGTCAATATTCAACTCCCGCGCCAGTTTGGTCGGTGTGTAAAACTTCTCGTGGTACCGGAACTGCTTGCCAAAGGACATTTCCATCGACTCATAGTCACAGGGCGCACACTCAAGTTCGATGAGCACACGATAGGTAATCCGTTCGGGTTCCATTGCCTGGGCTTCGATCCAATAGGGCGCTAAATGCGGCTGCTTTTCGAGTGAAAAATCAGCCAGCGTCAGCCGAGGCGGTTTTTGTTTTGGTTCCTTGACTTCATTCTGGATGGCAATCAGTTGCTGTTCCGCCCACTTCAGGGCTTCATCGGGTTCTACAAAGGACGAATTCGTGTGTTTGAAATGATCGGGCCGCTCAATGCACACCTCCCACCACCACCACCACGATCCATCCCGGACCAACCGTATGGTTGCACGGTTAGGCGGAACATCACACTGCCAGGTATGAGAGCTGTACACCCAGGGAAGCGTGTAAACTGACAGGTCTACTTCATCAGCTTGTTTGTGTCGCGCACTCTGGTACAGTATGGACCAGGCGTCGTTTATGAGTTTCTTTCTTTGCTGTTCCTGTTCCGGTGTCAAAGCCTGCGCTTCGGCTTCAGTGTTTGCTTCACTCATAGATGGCTGTTCCCTCCGAAAAAACCGGCTGAAGCCGGTGTATACTTGTACACGCCGGCTTCAGCCGGTCACTCCGTGTAGACTTTTGTATGATAACTGCCCCGGCCTTCGTTTTCTGCGATGCCCATAAAGCGGATGCCGCCGGCGTCGGCGAGGGCGGGCATGAAGAGCACGCAGGGGATGCGGATGTGGCCCTTCATCTCATCGAGCAGCTTGGAGACGCGGTAGAGGTTGGGGGCCAGCGCGCCGGCCCGCGTGATGAAGACGAGCGTGCGATCCGGGTCGAGAGGTTTGAGCCGTTCGAGCAGCAACTCCGGCAGCGGCTGCCAATCGGGATCGGAAAGGTAGGTGTTGATCTGCGCCTGCGCCGCCTCGAAGCCGTCGCGCTGCTCCTTGCGCGTGACCGTCGCCACGCCCTCGCTGTTCTCGACGGACGTCCACAGCAACTCGGCCAGGGAGATCGTCACCACGGCGCGGTCAGCTTGCTGTTCCAGACGGGTTTTGAGCAAACGCAATTCATTGCGCATCGCCCATTCCTCTTCGGGCGGATAGCAAAACACGGCAAACGGCAGGTCGTGATAGATCGCGTGCCGCATCGGACGCGCCATCAAATCGGCTTCCAGGCCTTCAATCCGTGACTTCAACGTGCTCATTCACGTTCTCCTTCAGGCAATCACTAAAGCGTAAAACGTGAAACGTGAAGTAAGAAATCACGTTTCACGTTTCACGTTTCACGTTTCACGTTCTCCCCAACAACACCCGCGCATACTCCGGCAGCGTCTCCGCCGGGAACTCCAGCCGGATCACCGAGCCTGCCGCGTCATAGTGCAGCAGATGTTCTTGATGCGCCTCGATGAACAGGCGCTCGACGCCGGAGACCGGCAGGAAGAACAAACGCCAGGCGTCGCTGCGCAGCACCAGGTCGCCGGAGCGTTCGCGCTGCTGCAACCACAGCGCAATCATCGCAAAAGCCGGCGTCGCCAGGTAGATCGGGGCCAACTGCTTGTGCGCGGCCCCTTCCAGTACGCCGTAATCGCGGAGGGCGGCCATAGCATGGCGCGCCACGCGGGTCAGCGTCTCCTCGCCCCACGCCGTCGTCATCTTCCCCTCCGCTGCCCAGGTGCGCAGCGCGCGCTGGATCACCTCGACGGGCACGTCCGTATAGCCGCCGCTGCTGCGGGGATAGAGCACTTCGGTCACGAGATCGCGCAGCGTGCGGTCGTTCTGCGCCGAGAAGAAGTAGAGCAGCGGGTCCACCCACTGCGCAGGCGCGCCGCCCTGCACCCACGTCACCAGCGCTGCGCCCACGCCAGGATCGTCGAAGTAACGCTGGCGGAAAATCGCCATAATGTCATTCACCCGCTTGCGCGACGCCTTGCCGAAGACGTTCTGCTCGCGCAGCCGCGCCAGATTATCCGCTACGGGCTGCGTTATGTCCCACTCGGTGAGCAACACCCGCGTATCCGCCAGCAGCGCGCTGGCCTTGATCAGGCGGCTGGTGTAAATCGGTTTATCCGTTTCAGTCAAGTTTTCCTCCGTTTGTGAAACGTGAAACGTAAAACGTGATGACTTACGTTTCACGCATCACGATCCTTGTTAATTCATCATCGCAAATGGTAATGCGCTTTCCAGATAGGCCCAGGCCAGCGTCCGCGCGCGGTGCTCGAGCGGATGCATCCCTTTGGGCGGCGACGGAATCTTGATCAACAGGCCGTTGAGCGGCAGTTCCTGGACAACTGTGTAGGGATAGGGCTGTCCCGTGAGGCGCAACAGCCGCTCGCGCAGCGCATCGAGCGTGGGAATGGGCGTGTCCAACTCCGGATCGATGGGCAGGCGGCGAAAGCGCAATTCCAGGCCGTCCTCGTTGTCCGCATCCAGCCGGTACAGATGCACCGCCGACGCCGGACACGCGATCTGATGGCGGCGCGTCGCCGCATGCAGCGCCAGCGAGCGCGCCGCGCCGGGCGGCGAGGCGGGAAACAGCCGGTCGAACACAAAGCCGGCCGGGGCTGTCAGCGCATCGTCGTCCCACCAGGCGAGGCTGTCGCGGTTGGCGGCGCGGGCGATGAGCAGGCGCAGGCGGAAAATCAACTGCGCGATTTCATCGAACCGGCGCGCTGTAGATTCAGTGCGGATCGTTTGGCCCATTGACGTTGTCATCCCGGAAAGGTTTGATCGTTTATAGTTTATCCTGATATGGGGAAATGGGCAAACTTTTGTCTGTTGACTTTTCTATTGGTAGTATTGGCATATAATGCCGATAATTTCACGGAAGGCGCTTTCTTGCTATACGCACCCCGCATCATCGTGAACATCGTGCGCTTGTGTGCTTCTCATTTTGACAGTCTGTAGAATTGGGTATAGCATGAGGGGTGCGTTGTGGAATTAAGCTATACACATCATCTTCATTTCTGATGAGCCACAATTGATAGCAGGAGCGGTTAATGGTGAGTTCAGTGGTGTCCAAAGGTGTTTCGGGACAACTTCGCCGCCGTTTAGCAAAAGCACTATCGAGCTGCGGAATCTTTGAAAGCAATACCCGTCTTGAGGCCATTTTTGTAGATCAGCGGCTTTACCCGTGGCGCAACGATGTCCCAGAAGCTAAAAGCGTGAAGGATCGAGTTGCTCAAGTCATAGCTTTTCTCTGTGACCAATACAATGATAGACAACAGAACGCACTCTTGTTGCTTATTGAAGTGCTGTCTGAAATGGTTGATTCACATGATAATCTCTATTCTGAACTCAAAGCCCTGTCAGCTGAATTAGAAAGCGCTTTATCGCCATCGTTGGCTCCACTGTCACCTATGCCTTCTCCGCCTTTTCCATTTGTAAATCGTGATGAGGAGATACGCCAATTATTGAGTCCCTATGCGCCGCGATACGCCGTAGTGGATGCTCCTGCCGGTTATGGAAAAACAGAACTGCTGAAGAGACTGGCTAGCGAGTTTAAGAGTCGAAACTGGCTGTGTGCCTACGTTAACGTGGCCGAATTCAGCGAGTTAGGCGAGTTGGTCAAAGCCTTGGCTGATATTTTGGGTGTAGCGCACTATGTGGATAGCGATTTGCCTATTTTGTATCGTTTGAGCAGTGCGCTAAACCGGTATTGGCAGGACTCGGTTAAAACTGAAAAGATACCTCAAGGTGTTATTTTATTGATAGATTTCGACAAGAAACCGGAATGGTCGCTTTTTCAGCAACTAACGAATGAGTTACTTCCTACTACATACGAAAGCCTGAAATCACTTCGGTCTTTTTCAGAGGGACGCAACTTCCGTGTAATCATTGCAGGACGTCACTTGGCCTCTACTCCCGAGACACAAACCTACACAATTCCACTTTCTTCCCCATACCTTCTAGAGCCGTTTAGTTTCAAAGTCATTCGTGATTCTGTAAAGCAATATCTGACAGATCGCTACCAGGACGACGAAGTCTTACAAGTGGCAGCCCATGTATTCCATCTGACTGGAGGGCATCCTAGGTGTATTGCAAAAACCGTAGAGATGTATTCAGATTCAGGTTTACCAATAGAGGTGTTCCTGGATTTTCGCAAGCCTGAAATCACAGAGATTGTACATACAACCGTTGCTGAAGTGATAAATGAACTTCCTGAAAGGTACTTTTACCTCCATGATGAACGCAACATACTCAGGCATCTCAGCGTCTATCGTTACGTGGACACGTCAATCTTGGGTGAAAACATCCAAAAACGAGACATCACTGAAGTTAAGGATGAATATGGACTCTGGGATGAGCTAGGAAGCACTTATTTGTTTCGTCCAGATGCCGGGCTTATCCGAGATGACATTGTACGTCGCTTGTTAGCTATCCAATGGCGCGATGAATGTCCCAACGAGTTTTCTGAAGCTTGCCGACATGCTCAAGATGTCTGCGCAGGCCGTATCCTGGAGTCCCCGCGTCAACCGGAGCAATGGGCGATCGAATACCTTTTCCAATCGTTACAGCAACATAATCCCTACATAAACGGTGATAAAAGGGATTGTATTGCGAAAGAATTCTTTGAGGTCGTCGTTCCTGATATGCTGAGTAACTATGCACGGATTGCGTATCCTGAATCTATGCGCGGCAAACGTGATCTGTTGTTGGATCGATTAACACGCACGATGAAACCAGAATACGATTGGGAATTTGAATATATGGTCAATTACACTCTGCGCGTATCTCAATATACTGACGAACCCTATCAAAAGTTAATCGCACAAATTCAAGATTACTTCTAAGGAAGGGGGTGTGTGATGATGCAACAGGTCCCATTCATTGGACGCGAGGAAGAATTAACCCTCATTGATCAAACTGTCAGTGAGTGGGGGACTCGACGCATTATTTGTGTCCAGGCAGACGGGGGTGTTGGCAAGACAAGATTGCTGCAGGAGGTACGCAACCGTTACAGTCAGGTCGAAGTGAATAAGCATTTACTTATCACAGATATTATTGACTTTGACGACTATACTTATCACATTTCGCAAAATATTGGACGTCGTATCGCTCAAATGACAGATGAGGCTATGTTTGAGCCTTACATCCGGGGATTGGCAGACTATCGACGAATGGAAGAGATTGGCATTAGCCCTGAGCGGTTGACTGAAGAATTGAAAAGAATCGATCAGGTTTTCGTCGAGTGTTTCAACAACGTGACAACGGAGCGACGCGTCATCCTTCTGCTTGATACAACAGATAAGTTGGAAGGGACAGAAGTCTGGGATTACATGCTCAGGCTTGGTTTGTATCTTAAGAATGTTGCGGTCCTTATTGCGGGTCGTAATGCCAAGAGTTTGTGGGAACAATTGCAGTCTCAATTGCATGCAGATGTCCAACTGATTGAACTTCTGGAGTTAAATCTGGAAGCCAGTGAATTATATCTAAGGGCCAAGCAAGATTTACGCCATATCACGCTTGATTCGCAGCTTGCACAGAAGGTGCTGTTGTTGGCCAAAGGACGTCCAATTCTCATTGACTTGGCTGTAGAATGGCTGGCGCGAGAGATTCCGCTGCCGTGGTTATTGGATAATGATCTGGAAGCATTGAAATCGCTATCTGATGCTGAAAGAAAAAAACATCAGGAAGAATTCGAAAAAAACCTGGTGCGCCGCATCACTGAAATGCGCAGCCCCACAGATTGGCTGTTCCGTACGCTGGCACGTATCTATCCTCTTGATGTAGAAGGTATTGTCGCATTACTTGATCTCTCTGAAGAGAAGGCAAAGCCACTCTTTGAAGAGGCCAAAGGATACGTTTTTGTGAAATCTTTGCCCGATGGGCGGATTTCCCTTCATGACGAGGTTCGACGTATGGTTACTGAATACGTTTGGCCGGATATAGACCCCGGCGGTGATCGTAGACGACGTGATAGTAAGCGAGCGGTTGGGTATTTGAAGGGGAAGATCGACGACCTGAGTGCGAAAATTGAACAGCTACGGCAACAAGAAGAAAAGGCACAGCGCGGGAGAGATAACACCGAAGCCTATAATGCTTTCATTCGACGTGAGGCGTTGGAAAGAGAAACGTGGGTGTTGGAAGAGCAACAATTGATCCATCAGTTATCCGTAGATGTGGAGCAGGGTATAGATGTGTTCAATACTCTCTTTGACAAAGCAACTGCAGAATATCGGTTTTCTTACCGTGAAGCTTTGCTTACTGCTGTTCAACCATTTGCAAAGGAATTTTCGCCTTCACAACGGTATGAGGTGGATAGACGCAGGGCAGAATATTTGATTGCTGATGGTGAATTAGAAAAGGCAAAGGAAATAGCCACAGAATTGCTAGACCGAGGAGATCTTTCGTCTGAACAACGTGTCCGGGTGTTGATGCAATCTGGTGATGTAGAAATTCGAGTGCGTAATTTCGAGCAAGCGATAGAATTTTATGATGAAGCGGCAAAGATCTGTAAAGAAACGGGGCTTGAAAAACAGTTGGTGCAGGCTGAAAAAGGTATGGGGTATGGATATCGTTTGCTAGGTTACCCTAATGAGGCCCAAGGCCACTACCTCCAGGCATTGAAACTGGCGCTTCGCTTGGGAGATCAACAGCAACAAGCCATAATCAGCAACAACCTGGCCTTCTTGCATACACTGCGACCAGTGACTCAGGACAAGGCCTTGCAGATGAGTGATCGCGCTATCGAGCTTTGGCACGAGTTGGGATACAAGCGCGGATTAGGGGCTGCCTACAACACGCGAGCCTGTATTTTATATCGCTTTGGGCGTTATGATGAGGCTTTTCGTTTCTTTCAACTTGCGATTGATATTTTCCAACCTCAAAATGATTGGGAATGGTTAAGTACAGTCTACAGTTGGCGTGGCGTTACCTATTGGGCCATAGCCCGTTTTCACGAACCATCGCAAACACAAGCACCATCGCTACTCGATAAAGCGCGCATTGATCTTGAAACCGCGCGGGATCATCTTGTCCCTCGTGATGCTCCAATGACTTTGAACCGTCTGGCGCGGGTATACCGTGACCTGAATCGCCCTGACGATGCAAGACGCCTTGCCGAACAGAGCTATATTCTGGCGCAAGAGGCG
>JAKJAB010000148.1 GCA_022707725.1 Chloroflexota bacterium
AGTTGTGGGCCAAAGTGCAACAACAGCCCCTCGCTGGTCAGTTGACGGTGCGCATAGCTCGGAACCAACAGCAAGCAGCGCGTGAGGCGACCGTCTCAGTACGCTTCGCGCCGGTCCAACTCCAACCCCCTTGGCGACCCAATGGAGAAAAGTTACCCGAAGTCACCTTGCATGCTATCCTCGTACGCGAAGACCATCCGCCCGACGATGTCGATGAACCGATCGAGTGGTTACTTCTGATTAACCTCCCGGTCGCCGACTTTGCCACGGCTGTGCAGGTGATTCAGTGGTACTGCGCGCGCTGGCAGATCGAGGTCTATCACAAAATCATCAAATCAGGTTGTCGGGTCGAGGATTGTCGCCTGCAAACCGCCGAGCGCCTCTACAGTTACATTGCGCTGATGTGCGTTATCGCTTGGCGTTTGCACTGGCTCACCTATATCAACCGCGTGGAGCCTGACTTGCCCTGCACCGTAGCGCTGTCCACCGTGGAATGGCAAGCCCTCTATATGCGGACGCACAACACTACCGTGCTGCCTGATGCTCCGCCTTCGGTGCGCCAGGCCGTTCGCTGGATTGCGCAACTCGGTGGTTTCCTCGCCCGCAAGCGCGATGGCGAACCTGGCATCACGGTCATCTGGCGCGGTTGGCAACGCTTACAGGATATTGCAGCTACTTGGCATCTTGTTAAAGATCAACCCCCACTTGTGGGTAATAGATAGCCTCTTTGATAGTTGCGGCGCAACTGGGCCGTGAGCCGGCGATAGCCATACGTTGGCTAGGGCGTATCTTTGACCAGGAACGCTTTCTTCTCCAAGGCGTTCGGCGTGCCCGTCCACGAGGCCGGCGGGGTGTTGCAGGTGTGCTGAATTGTTGGGCCGCGTACTATTTCGAACAACGTCTTTTTGTCCCTTATCGGATTTGGGGTTATACTGGGGACCAGAATTGTCTATTGAGCGATATCAATGATGACAACAACTTTCGCAGCGATGAAGGATTGGAGAGTGGGCTATGGCCGGGATCGACAACGAAATCGTAGGGCCGGCGCGGACTGCGGCTAAAGTGGAAATCCTCGCCAAGATGCCGGCGCGGCTGGGGATGATCAAGAATATTTTCGGAGGATACCGATGAGCATGTTCAAGACGCCGGAAACGTACAAAGGCCCGATTGACCCTGATGGCGGCTTTCTCTGCTTCGTCACTTGCTGGCGACCGCGGGCGGGCGAGGATGATGCTGATACGCCGGGCGAAAAGCTGCAAATGTCGAGCTACATCCCGGTCGCGCCCGATCACGTGTGCTTGTGCGGCAGCGGCAAAACGTTCGGGGCGTGCTGCCAGCCCAAACGTTTGTGGTATCCGGTGTGTCCCAATCCCGGCATCCCCGGCGAGGTCGGCTACAGCTTGCTGAAAGTGCAGTCGGCCACCTTTACCAACGTGGACGGGGCGTCCGTGCGCGCTGCGCTTATGGACGACCTGCGTTTGCACTGCGCGGAAGACACGCTGGAGCGCGCCTTCTGGATTTACGAAGGCGCCCCGTTCATCCAGACGCCGCATGGCATCATGTGCTTTGGCGACATCGAACTGCAACACAATCACACCCTGCATATCACCGCCTTGAGCGCCCTGCGGATGCGCATCCTGCTGGAACTTCTGCGCGAAGACTGCGGCGATTTGGGGCGTCCGAAGATGAAATATGATCCCGTCCAGGTCATTGACAAGCGCACGGGCAAGAGCGTCACCCTGCAACAGGAGGCCCCGGCGTCCCCAGCGGCGCGCGGGCGGCGGCGAAAGCGGTAAGGAGAACGAACGATGTACCTGATCCCATTTTTTATGGTTGAACCCGAACTGGCCGAACGAGAAACGCGCTCGATCATGATTCTCGAGCGGCAAAACGGCATTCCACCGGGCAATTACGGCCTGCTGGAATTCTATTGTCCCGATCCGGCGTGCGATTGTCGCCGTGTGATGCTCAATGTAGCCGAAGAACGGCATCCAACACGTTTCCTGGCCGTTATCAGCTATGGCTTTGATCGCGATGACCCGGAAGCCGGGCCGTTCCTTGATCCACTCAATGAGCAAAGTCGTTATGCGCCGGCACTGTTGAAGCTGGTGTCCGAGGTCGTGCTGTCTGATCGTCGTTATCTGGCGCGCCTGGAACGGCACTATCACATCGTCAAAAAGGCGGCGGCCAATCGCAAACACCCGGCGTATCAAGAGCTGCACGAGGCCATCGGCAGTGCGCCAGAAGCCTTGCTTGAGTCCCTGCGTGCCATTGATAGTGGGGACGATCTCCGCAGTCTGAGCGCGCCGCCGGTAGGCCGCAACGAACCGTGTCCTTGTGGGAGCGGCAGGAAATACAAGCAGTGTTGTGGGCGACGATGAGATGAACAGGACAAACAAGGAACGTATCCTCGATTACCTTTGGTCGATCTCACCCGATTGGGCAACCAACGACCAGATTCGAGACGCGACCGGCATCAAATCTCACCAACAGGTCTATATGCTCACCCAAGAGTTAAGGGGAAGGCGATTGATCCAGGGTGAACAGTGTAGAAAAAAGTGGATTTTCCGGGCCGATGAATCGCCCGCTGTTCATCTGACGTCACCGGGACCGGCATCGATGCGCGAGATATTCGGCACAACTGAAGAACAACTCTCACCACGGGCGTTTGAGGATTTGGCCCGGTCGGCGATGAGCGCGCATTTCGGCGTTCCGCTCGTAATGGGACAAGTCCCAGGTGTACCGAAAGCATTTGACCTGGTCTCGCCGGATGGCAGCGTCGTTGGCGATGCCAAGTATTTCACTTTGGTGCAGGGACACCGTCTCCCACCGGCGAAGTTCTCTGTCATTGCCGAACACGTGTGGCTCTTGGAGAAAACGAGGGCGTCGACCAGGTTCTTGGTCTTCGGCAACCAACGCGAAGTGCCGCAGCTCTGGTTGAAACGCTACGGTAGTCTCGTTTCGGCGGTTGACTTCTACTTTCTCACTGAGGATGGAGATTTGGAATTGTTGACATAGACTTGTTTTAGTTGTGAAGCCCTCACCTTAGGTTTTGTCATTATCCTGTCTCCACCGCCCGTCCCGCCGCATTTACCGGATCCGAGTAGAAAATAATCTGCACCTTATCCAACACGTCGCTCGGCACGTCCGCAATATCCCGCTTGTTCTCGGCGGGAAGCAGCACCTTCTTTGCGCCGCTATCCATTGCCAACTGTAGCCGTTCCGTCAGCGAGCCGACCTTGAGCAGGCCGCCGCGAATGCTCATCTCGCCCAGCACAACCAGCGATTCAAGCGCGGGTCTCCCCAACAGTGCGCTGACCATCGCAATGAAGAACGCCACGCCAGTCTCGCTGCCCTCTTTGGATTGCATCAGGTTCACCAGTTGGACGTGCAGGTTGTAGTCGGTGGGGTCTTTGCCGAGGCCCAGGGTGTGCGTTTGCGAGTGCAGGTAGGTGTGCGCGGTGTGGATGGCGTCGCGGATAGCGCGGGAAGGCGCACCAGTGGCGCGCAGTTTGCCGCTGCCTTTGGCAACTTGCGCTTCCACGCGGAAGATGGCGAGCCGTCCGTCCTCCTGGTCGCTGCCGATGGTGAAGACGACGCCAGGGTCGAGTTTGGCCGGCGGAATTGGCCCGCCTCAGATAGATGTGCCTCGGATGCAGTATCGGTCGGCGCGTACTGGTACACCGTAAATGGTTCCGCCGCCGTGCGTCCCGTATAGACATCCATCGGGTAAGCGTAAGCCAAAGCTTGATGGGGCGTTCGTGATTATACAAATAAACCCCCTCCGTGGTCGCCTGCCGCGCCTGAGCTTCATCCACAAAGGCGAATGCCAACCCATACGCCTGTTTCAAAATGCCTATCACCCGCTCGGCGTAGGCGTTGTCATACGAATTGTCTACCTCGCCCGTACTGGCGACGAGGCCGTGCGCGCCGAGCCAGTTCTGATAATCGTGACTGGTGTATTGCACGCCGTGATCGCTGTGATGGATGAGGCCGCGCAACGCGCTGTTCGTGTGCTGGTGCGCCTGTTGAAGCGCCGCCAGTGCGTGCTGTGCTTCCAGGGTGGGTGCTAACACCGCTCCCAGAATAGCGCGACTGAACAAGTCCATTACGATAAACAGATACACAAAGCGCCCATTTTGCAGTTGCAGAACAGTAAATCGTCGTCCGAGTCGCAGAGATAGGCGATGAGGTCGGCGTTGACCTGGCGGCAGGCTTCCTGGATTGCGGCGGGCAGCGCGTCATCGGCGGCGCGGGCCTCGCGGGGGTGCGCGTCGCGGTAATCGCGGTGCGCCTGGCTGCGCCCGCTGTAAATCTCGCGCGTGGTGATAATCTCCGGGATGATGCCGCGCACCTTCAGGCATTTGAGGCCGACGAGCCGGTTGAGCAGCGTGAAGGCGGCCTCGCGGACGTAATCCGCGCTGGCCTGCGGCAACGTGCGCCCCTCCTGCGTCCCCCGCCGGATCACCGTGACGATGCGCCGCCAGGTTTCGCGCTCGGCGACGTCCGCCGTTTGGTAACAGGTAGCAGGGAGCCGGTATCAATGGCCTTGCTGCCTGCTACCGGCATTGAACCAGGTTTCTCCCAAACGGCGCGTTTCGGCGATACAGAACGATTTTACCGTTTCCCAAGTCACCGGTTGCAAAAGTGTCGGGTCAGCTTGCTGTTCAGCGATATCGAAATCAACTAACGCGGTCAAGACGCGCATCCCGAAGCCGCGTGCGTGAGCGTATTTTTCTTCACTGCACCCAAAGAGCCTGTCCAAGCTGACATGTGTGGCGATAAAGTAAAGGTCGTAGAAATCCTTGCGTGTTCCGCGTCCCGCTATCGCATCCAACTTCATCAGGCCAATGTCTGTCAAGCCGGCGATGCGGAGGCCTTCCACCTCTGCAACGGGATCAAGGAGCGGATAGTTATAACTGAAAAAGCTCATCGGCAAGTCGTCAACGGTCAATACCAGTCCCAACACCGAGTCCTGAAGAAGGTCAACCGTATGCTCGCGCCTCAACGTATCGAGAATTTGATAGCGCATATCGTCGTCCAGCGTTTCGATATAGGCAAACAGATCCAGGTCTTGGGAAATACGATGCCCCATACGGAGCGCCAAAGCCGTTCCACCCGCCAGATAGAAATGCTGAATGTGCGGCAACCGCGTCACTACGCTCCACAACGCGCGAGTTTGGGTGGTGACTGCCTCCCAATGGGGAGTCAATGTTTCCATATCCGCTCTCCTATTGCTGCGTCTTGCAAATTGAAGAAAGCGCGCCAATACTTGAAACGTCGCTGCGGGAGACAGCGCCAGCCGGCCTGCTGCACCCACGCCGCCAGGCGTTGCGCCCCATAACGCGCGAACAGCCAACGTAGTTCTGGCGCTTCCCCCCAGGCCAACGTTCGCTCGATCACGAGAAAAGCATCGCGTTCAGGGTCTAAATCCTCGAAGACATATTCCTGAAAATATGGCCGCAGGGTTATAGGAATCTCCGCGATTGTCATCGTTTTCTCCACTCGATACGAATTTGTCACCTATTCTGGCGGCGGGCTTTTTTCGCCGCTTTGCGTTTGGCGCGGGCTTTCTTTTCCTGTGCGCGCGCGCGGCGCGCTTGCTCACGCGCTTGACGCTCGAGCCGGGCTTGCCGGGATTCCGCTTCGGGCGGTGCGATGGCTGGTCCACTGCGCAGCCTTTGCCTGAACCCCTCCAGGCCTTGCCGTATTTTAGCCCATTCGGGATGTTCCGTGAGCATGTAGTTGGGCGCGGGCGTCAGGCGTTCCGGCAACAATTTCAGGTAAACTTGCGCATCTTCCCAATCCCCGAGCACCATCAAATCAACCTGGTTGGCTGCGTAAGCGGCTTCGATCACCGCGGCCGCTTCCACCGCGCCGAGGTCAATACACAAGGCAGACACCATCAGCGCGTTCAAGTTGCGATCCTGTTCCGCGAAATGGGCCAACTGCGCGGTGAGAATTTCGACTACAGCGTCCCGGCATTCGGGGAAGTGCTGTACCAGCGCGACCAGCGCGTTGATGCTGGCGCTGCGCGACCACATCCCATGGATGGGATCCGTGAAATAATCGCGTAAAGCGGGCAGCGCAGCCGGGCCGATGCGCGCGAAGACCGAGGCCAGTTCCTCGCTAATCAGCTCATCGAGATATTCGTCCGCGCGCGGCAGCAGTGTAACCAGCGCGGGCACAGCTTCCTCGGCGCGCAACTGGCCGAGCGCGCGCCAGGCGTGGACGGTGGCCCAGGGTTCTGGCAGATCCCAATCGTCGGTGTAAAGGTCCTCATCCACCGCCAACTCGATCAGCGCCGGAATGTGTTCCGGCTCGATGCCCAGTGCAGCATAATCAGCCCACTCCGCGTTCCACTTAATCTCTCCCAGCGTCAACAGGTGAGAGACAGCTTCGGGATAATCGCGTGTCATTCTCTTATCCTTCCAGAATTGTTATCTTCCGCCCACATACCAGATCGGTGTCTATGCCAAAACTACCTTTTTCCCTGTTTTCAGTTCGGCTTGAATCGCATCACGCAGTTCTTCAATGGCCTGCGCCAAAGCCGCATCATCCGCAATCTCCCGCGTCGCAATCACTTCATGCAAGTACACCACCACAAACTCCTCAGCACCTCCTGCCTCTTGCCCTGTGCCTTCTGCATCCTGCCTCTTGCCTCTTGCTTCCTGTATCAACCGCCCCTTCTCCTGCGCCGCCGACTGAATCTGGTAATACAGCGTCTCCAACGCCGTGCCGCAGTCGGGACAGGTCAGGCCGCCCGCGCCCCACGTCACCGGCCCGGCGCAGAGGCGATCCGCCAACGTCTCGGTGGGAATGGCGAGCGCGTCCAGTTCGGCCTTGACCGCCGCGTAGGCAGCCTGGCGCTCGGCGTGCAACGCCTCGTAGGCCGTCTGATAGCGGTATAGCAGCGGGTGGAGGTTCTGCGCGAACGTCCCCCACTTCTCCACCAACTCGCGGTGGGTTTCGATGGCGCGCAGTTCTTCCAGCCAGCCGTTGACCTCCGGCGCGGACAGGGTTGGGGTCACGCGCTGCCCGCACGCCACGGCCTCCATCAGGGCGCGGGCGCGGCGGTATGCGGCGGGGTTCCCGGCGTCCACAAACTCTTGCACCTTGCCCTGGTAATCCTTGAGCTGCTTCAAAGTCTCCACGTGCTGCACCAGTGCCTTCAAGCGCCGGTCGGCCTGGGGCAGCGCTTGCAGCGTTTCGATTGCGGCGCCGCTGAACTGACCCCCGAAAATTGGACAGGTTAGATAGTTCAAATACAATCTGTCCAAAGGAGGAAACATGGTCAAGCGAAGAGTATTCACACCTGATTTCAAGGCCCAGGTCGTCCTGGAAGAATTGAGCGGCGTCAAAGACAGGGCTGCGCTCTGCCGGGAGCACCAGTTGAGTCCGCAGGTCTTGCGGCGTTGGCAGGAAGAGTTCGTCGCACGAGCGTCCGAGATCTTTGCCACTGAACCAGGCCGGGGGGAGGAACAAGAGCGCATCGGTGAGCTAGAGCGACTGGTGGGCCGGCTCACGCTGGAGCTGGAAGTGGTAAAAAAAGCCTCGCACATCTTGACCTCTCGGTCGCCCAGAAACGGGAGCTGATTGACGTGCTGGCGCAAGATTATCCGGTGACGGTCGTGTGTGCAGTCCTGGAGATAGCACGCAGCAGCTACTACTACCAGCCGCTGGTGGTGTCTGATGAGGCGCGGCTGCGGGCCGCGATCAAGCAGACGGCGGCGGAATGGCCCAGGTACGGTTATCGCCGAATCACCGCACAGTTGCGGCGGGCTAAATGGCGCGTTAACCGCAAGCGTGTGCAGCGTTTGATGCGGGATATGACCATCCAGGCCCAGGTCAAGCGCCGCAAGCGACGGACGACCAACAGCGAGCACAGTTTTCCACGCTACCCGAACCTGGTTTTGGACTTGGCGGTCGAGCGCCCAGAGCAAGTATGGGTGAGTGACATTACGTACATTCACCTGCACAACGGCTTTGTCTACCTGGCGGTGATTATGGATGTCTTCACCCGCGGTA
>JAKJAB010000149.1 GCA_022707725.1 Chloroflexota bacterium
GATGGTTGCACGCCGCGCAGGAATGTGTATACTTAAATCAGTCAAGCGTCAAACGTCAAAATAGCTTGGCGTTTGACGCTCTTTGTTGGGCAAACCTATGCCCCGGTGGTGGTGCGGTCAGAGACCGGCCACAGCAAAAGATTGAATGACACGTGAGGTGTGTATGAATCCACGATTTTCCGTTGTCGCGCCGGTTTACAACGAAGAACAACTTGTCGAGAAATTCTATCAGCGCGTCCGTGACGTGATGGAGGGCCTGGGCAAATCCTGGGAATTGGTGCTCATCAACGACGGCTGCCGCGACAAGTCGCCGGAGCTGATGGACGCGATCCACGCGCAAGACCCGGAGCACGTCGTCATCCTCCACTTTGCGCGAAACTTCGGCCACCAGATTGCGATCACGGCCGGGATGGATCACGCGCGCGGTGACGCGGTAGTGGTGATCGACTCCGACTTGCAGGACCCGCCGGAGGTCATCCCCGATTTGATCGCCAAATGGCGCGAGGGGTACGAAGTCGTCTACGCCGTGCGCGCCGAACGCGAGGGCGAGACGTGGTTCAAGCTCTTCACCGCGCGGCTGTTCTACCGCATCATCCAGGCGCTCACGGACGTCGTCATCCCGATGGAGGCCGGGGACTTCCGTCTGCTGGACCGCAACGCGCTCGAAGCCCTCAAACGGATGCGCGAGCGCCACCGCTTTGTGCGGGCAATGGTCTCGTGGATCGGCTTCCGGCAAATCGGCGTGCCGTACAAACGCCACGCGCGCACCGCCGGGGAGACGAAATACCCGTTCAGGAAGATGTTCCGCCTGGCTCTGGACGCGATCACCGGCTTTTCGGTCTTCCCGCTCAAGCTGACGCAGTGGTTCGGCATGGCCGCCGTGGGACTGGGTATCTTGCTGGCCCTCATCCTGCTCGTCATCCGGCTGGGCGGCGCGGCGCCCCTGGCCGGACAAGGCCTTACCGCCAGCCTGGTGCTCTTTATGGGCGGCGTGCAGTTGCTCGGGATCGGCATTCTGGGCGAATACGTTGGCCGCATCTACGACGAAATCCGCGACCGTCCGCTCTACATCGTGCGAGAAATCAAAAGACGAGAATGAGCGAATGGAGAATCAGCGAATGGAGAATGAGCGAATGGAGAATCAGCGAATGGCAAAGCCGAATTCGTTGATTCGCTGATTCGCTGATTCGCTGATTCGTTGACTCGCTGACTCGCTGACTCGCTGATTCGCTGATTCGCTGATTCGCTGATTCGCTGATTCGTTGATTCTTTCATTCGCCATTCACCATTTACCATTTAAAACTCGAGGTTGCCTATGGCTCTTTGGGACGTTTACTACACTGTAACGAATCTGGATGATGCCGTCCGGCTGCTGCGCGAGCATAAAGAGAAGGCGCGGATTATGGCCGGCGGCACGGACCTGATTGTCGAAATGCAAAACAAGGCGCGCACGCCGGCCGCGCTCATCGACGTGACCCGCGTGGCCGGTTTGGACGAGATTCGCCTGGGCCACGACGGCCTTATCCACATCGGGCCGATGGTGACGCACGCGCAGGCCGCTGCGTCGCCTTTGCTCCAGGAACAGGCGCTGCCCCTGGCGCAGGCCTGTTGGGGGGTGGGCGCGCCCGCGCTTCGCAATCGCGGCACCATCGTGGGGAACCTCGTCACCGCCTCTCCCGCCAACGATACGATCACGGCTTTGCAGGCGTTGCGGGCGCGGCTGCTCTTGCGCAGCGTTCGCGGCGACCGGACGATATCCATCGCTGATTATTATACCGGCGTCCGCCGCACAGTGATGGAGCCGGATGAGATGGTCGTCGATCTGTTGTTTGCCCCGTTGACCGCTAACCAGCGCGGGGTGTACCTTAAGCTGGGGCTGCGCCGCGTTCTGGCGATTGCCGTAACGAACGTCGCCATTGTGGTGAAGCTGGATGAACGTCAAAACGTCATCTGCGCGAGGATTGCTCTGGGCAGCGTCGCGCCGACGATCATCCGCGCGTCGGAAGCCGAGACCGCCCTGAAGGGCGCGCCGCTCGACGCCGGGCGCATCGCGGAAGCCGCCCGGCTGGCGGCGCAGGCCGCGCGGCCCATCGACGACGTGCGCGGCTCGGCGTGGTTCCGCACCGAAGAGGTGAGCGCGCTCGTCCAACGCGGCCTGGAAGCGATTCTCGCCGGCAATCCACGCCTGGGGCTGCCGGAACCGGATGCTATGGTCAAACTGTGGGGCAAGGCCAAACGCTCACCCAAGCTGCGCGGCCCGATGATCGCCCATCACGCTGACGGCGACGAACCGATTCAGTGCGTCGTCAACGGCGAGAGCGTCTCGGTGCAGGGCGCGAACGGCAAGACGCTGCTGCGTATGCTGCGCGACGATCTGGGGCTGACCGGCGCAAAACCTGGCTGCGAGGAAGGTGAATGCGGCGCGTGCACCATCTGGCTCGATGGTATGGCGACGCTCTCCTGTCTCACGCCCGCCCCACGCGCGCACGGCGCGAGCATCACCACGGTGGAAGGTCTGGGCAAAGACGGCGCGCCATCCGGGAACAGCGACCTGCATCCGGTGCAACAAGCCTTTATCGACGAGGACGCCGTCCAATGCGGCTACTGCACGCCGGGCTTTGTGATGAGCGCCGCCAAGCTGTTGGAGGAAATGCCGCATCCCACCCGCGAGCAAATCAAGACCGCGTTGAGCGGCAATCTCTGTCGCTGCACCGGCTATTACAAAATCATCCGCGCTGTGGAGAAAGCAGCCGAGAAACGATGAAACGCAGCGTTCCCAGAAAAGGCACCGACCAAATCACTCTCTATGCCCGCACCTATTACTCGCTGCTACGGACAACCGACGCGGTGCAAGTTCGCACGCTGGAGGAAACGCATATCGCAATGAAGTCTCTGCTGCACACAGCGGCAGGAAAACAGAAACCAGATATGTCGGCCTTCATTTACGGCAGCCTGCGCTTGCCGCGCTGCATCCTCGATACCCGCCTGGTGCTGATGGGGCAGAGCCAGGAGGTCTTCCAGCGACGCGGCTATCCCGAAGTCGAATCCTGGCAGCACGTTGCGGCGAAAGCCCGGCGGCGGCCTATGTTCTTCGATGGAAAAGAAACCCTGGCGGCCTACATCGCCAGCATCTCCGACGTGGATGACATCGTGCCGACGCTGACGGCGTTCCAGATCGAGTGGAACAAGATGCACGACCTGATCGGCCTGCAAGCCGGCCTGGGACAGCGCCTACGCGAGTGGGCGATGACACAAAAAGACCCAGACGCGCCCGACGACACGGCCTTGATGGAAGAAACGCGCCAGGTACTGCAACTATCGCCGCGCGATTGGCGGCGACTCAGTCAGGTCTGGGAACACGATTTCCCGGAGCTTTTGTGTTGCATCGCAGATCACCGCAAGCGGATGGCGGTCAGCCTCCTTGCCGGTTCGCACATCGCCTACCGCCGCGCCACGCAGCAATGGTGGAATCGGGTCAACGAACACATTGATTTCGACCTCTCGGAACGGCCCACGTACTTCGTCTCCAGCAACACCCACAGCCTGGTCAACATGCTGACGGGGTTTGCCCTACGGCACGAAGACCGTGTGTTGAGCTACCTGGAATCGGGCGCCAACTCGCGCCTGAGCACGGAGGCCGAGCGCATTCGCCGCCGCGAAGTGCCGAGCAACTGGGAGAATTTCCTGTACTACGTGATGAAGAACTACCTCGGCGCCAAAGAGGGCGCGGATTTGCGCGCCGAGCGCAAATCCTATGAAACGGCCCACGGTATGACGCGTGTCTCCAGCCAGCACACGTTCGATCTCGAAGTCCAGGTGATCGAGCTGGGACGGCTACAACCTGAAGACGTCGATCCGCGTCTGCAAGACCTGCCTCTAAAACAGTTGCGCGACAGCCGGGCCGTGATTCTCAATATCGACTACCCGCTCGGCTTCGCCGCCTATCACCTGCTTACGCGCCTGGCCGTCAACATCGGCGAGCTGCGGGGCGCTTACGTCATCGGCAAAGCCGCCACCCTCAACGGGCGCATCGGCGACGTCCTCATCCCCAATACTATCTACGACGAGCACTCCCAAAACACGTACCTGTTCGGCAATGTCTTCACCGCCAGCGACGTTTCGCCCTACCTGGTCTACGGCGATGTGCTGGACAACCAGCGCGCGATTGCCGTGTGGGGCACATTCTTGCAGAACCGGGCCTATATGGAAGGCTTTCTCGACGCCGGATATACCGATGTCGAAATGGAAGGTGGCCCCTACCTCTCCGCACTGTATGAATTTACCCGCCCGCGCCGCTACCCTATCAACGAGATCGTCAACCTGTACCGCGTCCCCTTCGAAATCGGCATTTTGCACTACGCTTCGGATACGCCGATGAGTAAGGGCAAGAACTTGGGCGCGCAAAGCATGTCGTATTTTGGGATGGATCCCACGTATGCCAGCACCGTCGCCGTGCTGCGGCGGATTTTGCGGTTGGAGACGCAGGGAGCGTGAGAGTTGCCATGTACACATACGGCCTTCAGCCGGTTGAAAAAGGAAGGTAAACTATGAAATATAACATTGTCGGCCAATCCGTTCCACGCATCGACGCCCGCGCCAAAGTGACGGGCGACGCTCCGTATCCCGGTGATTTCGCAATGGACGGGATGCTGTATATGAAACTGTTGTTTGCCGGAAGACCCCACGCGCGCGTGCTGCGCGTCGATACGACGGCGGCGGAGGCGCTTCCCGGCGTCGTCGCCGTGTTCACGTCGCGGGACGTGCCGGTGAACGAGTACGGGTTGCAATATCCAGACCAGCCGGTATTGGTTGGGCCTGCCCCCCCTTCCGCCCCCCCCTTCGGGGGGGAGACAGCTATCTCTGGGGAGGAAACTATCTCCCCCCCTCTGGGGGGGATTAAGGGGGGGCGTGACGTCGTCCGTTTCATCGGCGACCGGGTCGCCATCGTCGTCGCGGAGACCGAAGAAATCGCCGCGCGCGCCGTGGAGCTGGTCTCTGTCGAATACGAAGACCTGCCCGTCATCTCCGACCCCCGCGACGCGCTGAAGCCGGACGCGCCGCGCCTGCACCCGCCCTATCCCGGCATCGACATCCACCCGGAGCTGGTCTTCGACGGCAACATCGTCTCGCGGCACCGCATCAACCGGGGCGACGTGGACGCGGCGTTGGAGCAGGCGGCGGTCGTCGTCGAAGCCGAGTACGAGATCCCCGGGCAAGAACACGCCTATTTGCAGCCGGAGGCGGGCCTGGCCTACATAGACGAGGAAGGCCGCGTGACGGTGCTCGTCGCCGGGCAGTGGACGCACGAAGACCAGGCTGAGATCGCGCACGCGCTGGCGTTGCCGCAGGAACGGGTGCGCGTAATCTACCCGGCGATTGGCGGCGCGTTCGGCGGGCGCGAGGATATGTCCGTGCAGATTGTGCTGGCGCTGGCGGCCTACCGGTTGCAGCGCCCCGTGAAAATCGTGTGGAGCCGTCACGAATCCATCATCGGGCACCACAAGCGCCACCGCGTTTTTGCGCGCGCGCGTTGGGCTGCCGCGGCGGATGGGACGCTGCTTTCGGCGGAAACGGAGGTCATCGCTGACGCCGGCGCCTACATCTACACGACCAACAAAGTGATGGGCAATCTGTTGTTGGTCGCCAACGGACCGTACCGCATTCCCAACGTCAAAACCGAAGTGCTCGGCGTCTACACCAACAACATCCCCGGCGGCGCTTTCCGTGGGTTCGGCGCGCCGCAGGGCAACTTCATCGCCGAATCGCAGATGAACAAGCTGGCCGAGGCGCTGCACATCGACCCGGTGGAGCTGCGCCTGCGCAACCTCGTCCGTCCCGAAGAACCGATGCCCTGGGGCCTCCCGCTGACCGATGACGCGCGGGGGCTGGAGCAGGCGCTCGTGGCCGCAGCGGAGGCGGCCGGCTGGGAGCGGGTCGATGGCAGTTGGCGCGCCCCCGCGACTGAGGCCGGGCGCGGGGTAGGCATTGCGTTGGGGTTCAAAAATATCGGCTTCTCGTTTGGCTACCAGGATAACGCCTGGGCGGGCGTCGAACTGCGCGGCGAAACGGACGTTGAGGAGGCTATTGTGTACGCCGCCAGTTCCGACGTGGGCCAGGGGACGCGGACCGTCATCTGCCAGATGGCGGCAGAAGCGTTGGCGCTGCCCTTAGAAAAGGTGCGCCTGGAAGCGATGGACACGGCGATCACCGGCAGCGCGGGGTCGTGCTCGGCCTCGCGGATGACGTTTATGATTGGCAACGCGGTGCGCGGCGCGGCAGCCGGGGCGTTGGAGAAATGGCGCGCCGAGGAGCGCCCGGCCAAAGCAGAATACACCTATCTGGCGCCCAAAACCACGCAAATCGACCCGCAGACCGGTTCCGGCGATCCCAACTTCTCCTATGGCTACGTTGCAGTTGCCGCCGAAGTGACGGTGGATCCGCTGACCGGCGAATGCGCGTATCCCAAAATCGTCTGCGCCAACGACGTGGGACAGGCGATCAACCCGCGCCTGCTGGAAGGGCAAATCGAGGGCGGCGTCATCCAGGCGCTCGGCTGGGCCACCACCGAGCACTTCATCGAACGCGACGGCCATCCTCTGACCAGCACGCTCAGCACGTACCTGATCCCACGATTGAGGACATCCCGCAGCGACTCATCCCCATCATCATCGAGAACGCGGAACAGAACGGCCCGTGGGGCGCGCGCGGCATGGCCGAGATGCCTTTCATCCCCGTGGCTGCCGCCGTCCACCACGCGCTGCGCAACGCAACCGGCGTGTGGCACAACCGCTTCCCGTTCACCGTGGAGCGCGTCCTCCGTGGACTGAAGGGGAGGAATGTATGAACCGCTATCGCGATTGGTTCGAGCAGGCGCAGCGCGATCTGGAACGCGCTAAACTCGATGTTCAATACGAGTTTTGGGAATGGGCGAGTTTTACGTCGCAGCAGGCGGCAGAGAAAGCGGTCAAGGCCGTGCTGATGTTTCACAACGTATCCGTGTGGGGGCATGGCATATCGGCTATACTGCGGCAGCAGGAAATCCTGACAATTCCACCGGACATCATGACAAAGGCACAATTGTTGGACGCGCACTACATTCCCGCGCGCTATCCCAATGGATTCCCCACCGGCAAGCCGGCGGATTACTATAATGCGCAAAAAGCGCAGGAGGCGCTCGATGCCGCCAGTGACATTCTCCGGTTCTGTGAAGCTTATTTCACTGAACCGCAACAAGCTGCTTGACGACCTGCGGAATAGCGCGCAACGGGCGCGGGACGCACACCCGGAGGTGGTCGAAGTATATCTGTTTGGGTCCCTGGCGCGCGGCGATTACACAGGTACCAGCGACGCCGATGTGCTGGTGGTCCTGCACCATACGTCCGAAACCGATCCGATTCGCCGCGTGCTGACCTTCATGCCCTATTTCGACGTTCCCTGCGGCGTAGACCTGCTTATCTATACCCGCGCAGAACTGGATTATGCCTTAGCGCACAATCCCTTCATCCAACATGCCTGGGCTGAAAGCCAACCCTTACTCTCGTAACATGACCCTTTCCTCCTCACGCCTCACGCCTCACGCCTCACGTACCGGCATCCTCGGCGGCTCCTTCGACCCTCCGCACTATGGGCACCTGGCCCTGGCAGAGACGGCGCGCGTCCAATTGGGGCTGTCGCGCGTCCTGTTCGTTCCGGCGGGCGCACCGCCGCACAAGCGCAACCGGCCGATGTCGTCTGCCGAAGATCGCGCTGCGATGACCGCCGCAGCCATTGCGGACAATCCCGCCTTCGAGCTTTCGCGCGTTGACCTCGAACGCCCCGGCCCACACTATACCGTGGAGATGCTGGCTCTGCTGCGCGCGCAGTATCCTGAGGTGGACGAGTGGTTCTTCCTGCTCGGCGAGGATGCGCTCCGCGACTTGCCCGCCTGGCGCGATCCCCAAGGGATTCTGGAACAGGCGTCGCTGGCGGTGATGCCACGCACGGGTCAACGTGTCGATCTCGCGGAACTCGTCG
>JAKJAB010000014.1:0-259 GCA_022707725.1 Chloroflexota bacterium
TTCAAGCTGCACCATGCATCCTCCGCGCGATTTGCGTCCCCAACGCCAACACGCCGGCTGCGATCAACGGCGGCCCCATCACCACCAGATGCAACACCAGGCCAATCGCCAGCGCCAGATCGTAAGGCACGTCGAACAACCCAAGCGAGACTACACAGAGACCTTCGAAGACGCCCAGGCGCGCCGGCGTCGGCACAACCGCGTTACCGACCATCAGCGCGACCAGCAGAAAAAGCGCCGCCACCGGCAGGTTGACGCC
>JAKJAB010000014.1:389-2409 GCA_022707725.1 Chloroflexota bacterium
ATCCAGCCCACAAGACCAGCCCGCCAACCAACAGGATTCCCGCCGTGCTCCACGTCGAATTGGAAAACCATTCCGGTAACGGTGCCAACGCCAGTAGCAGCAGACCACACAGTAGCGCTGCCAGTAGATCCCACACCTTTTCAAGCGCCACGCTCCCCAACGCCTCCGATGCGCCGGCAATGCGCGCTACATCGCGCTCGTCGATGTCTTGCCCCATACCCGGTTCGGGACGCACCCACATCGCGCGCACCAGATCGCCGCCGCGCATCGGCAACACGAGATTCGCCACTTGCCCCACCAACAGAGCCGTCAGTGCGGGCCAGAAAGGCAAGCCGGTACGACACAGCAACGCCTGCCAACGCCACACGCGCGCGAAGAACGTGCCGACAATCGCCAGTACGCCGACAACAACCCAGGTGTAGTTTGCCGCCTGCAATGCAGCAAGGACTTGCGCCCAATCCAACTCGCGGATCAATAGCCACACCGACAGCAGCATCACACCAAGGCTGAAAATCCAGCGTAGAAGTTGCAACCGGGTCTTAATCTGTTCTAACCAGTTTTGCATACGCTCAATCACCCACGTAGGAGATCCAGGCCTGTCCCAACGGCGTCCACTGTCCGTGCGCGTCGATCAGATTGCCGGTAGGATAGACCTCATAGTACATACTAAACCAACACCAGCGCTGCACCAGCCGCCCGCCATCGTGCGGATCGCCAAGCGCGGGGTCCGCCACCGTCAGGAAGAAGTACCACGTTTCGCGCAGGAATTCGGCCATCCGCTCCGGTGGAAAGCCGTAGTCTTCCGGCATCGGCACGCCAAACTCGGAGATGATGAGCGGCTGCCCACCATAACCTCGTGAGGCCATCCAGCGGCGGAAGTCGTAGATCTGCGACCGGAAAACGTCCAGATTGCCGGAATCATCGACATCGAACAGCATGCCGGTATTGTCCGGCATGCCAGGCGGAATGTCCACGCCCCAAGAATCGCGCTCTTCACGCAGCATATAGTTGTGGATATGCCAGGCCTGTGCCGGAAGCTCCGCCCCGAACGCAGTCCGATACGCCTCCAACACAAGATCGAGATAGCGCAAGCGCAACGGTGTAGGCTGGGCAATTCCGCCCGCCGCCACGATAGCGGTGGGGTCTCCGGTTTTTATAGCAGTATAGGCTTCGTGATACAGCCGCGCGTAAGTCGCCGGGGTCACATTGTCTTGCCAGCGCACGTCCGGTTCGTTGGAAATCAACCACGTGGAGCCAGGACACGCCTGTGCCACGGCTTTGAGTATCGCTGCGGTTGGCCTGAGCTTCCCATCAGTCATCCGAACCGTGGGCATGTAGACCACGTCAGGTGGCAATGCGGTTGTACTCCGCGCAGCCCAATCCATCACCCACCCCGCCTGCAGCGCGCCCAGATCGTAGATGGCGTTTGCACCACCCGGCAGCGAGATCCCCAACCGAAACCGCTCGTCCGCCGGAACGACAAAACGTGCGGGGGAAGGTAGAACCGACGTTGCAGCCATCCCAGGTGTCAAAGTTGGCGTTAGCCCAGGCACTATTATGGATGTGGAGTCCGACGGTGTCTGCGTGGATGGAACAAGAGGCATCGCTCCAGCCGTCCGGGTAGGGACGAGTGGCTCTGGCGTCGGTGAGGGCGCGACAGCCAGTGGAAGTTCGGCCATTACCAGACGCAGCGACGGCGCGCCCACTACCATCAACGCGATCCCGGCAACAATGAGGAAACCGGCGAGCAGCAGTCCATAGGGTTTACGCTGACGTGTATGGATTGAGTGTAACGGTCCCGTCATGTGGCCCTGTTCTCCATTTACGGTGCGGGCATAGGCCGTAACGTCGGATCGCCCAACAACACAAAGCTGATCTTCGCATCGTTCGATTGCGCCGCGCCCCAACCGGCAAGTAGCGCATCGCCGATGGTAGCTCCATCGACCAACGCCCGTTGGAAGGCCAGCGTCATCGCCGATTGCTCGCTAGTCGTCGTTTCGGCGGTCGGTCCAACGAGAGC
>JAKJAB010000014.1:2487-20542 GCA_022707725.1 Chloroflexota bacterium
GTAGGTCCGTCCCACACGCCAGCGTCGTCCACGGTAAGGAATTTCTCATCGCCCAAGACGGGTAGGCTGCCGTGCCCGCTGTAGATTAGCAGGCCTGGCGCGGCCCGTAGCCAACGCAACAAGTCCCGGCGGGTGTCGCTCTCATCATCTCCCAGACGGAGGTCAGGCGCAAATACGTCTGCCAGCGCATCCGTCATCGTGACAAATTCAGGCTCGTCGTCGTGCAACAGCGACAAACGCAAGGTCGGCTTCCAGGCCAGCGTCTTGTCCACCATGGCCTGCACCTCGGCGACGGTGGACGCGGGAAAACGGCCAACCGCGATCAACGGCGTGCCGTCATCGCCCAGCACCATCGCGTGATCCGAGGCTGTGTCTCCTAGAAAGGCAGTGCGCACCCACCCCGTCGGTACAAGCACCGACTCCGCCAACCACATCGCCCGTGGATCAGCGGAAGCGTCACCGACCAGCAGCAAGTAGCTCAATTGACCTCGCGCATGGAGCGCCACCACCGCCGCGCGGATCGCTTCCGCTTCGGGCACACCTGCGCCAAAGGTGTCGTAAATCTGCTCCGGCGTCGCCACAAGCACGGATAACCCTTCGGCAACACGCGCTTCGACCAACGGGGCAAGCGCCGTGTGGAAAAGGCGCGGTGCAATGATCAGATAATCCGCCGCCAGCATGTCCGTCTCGATGATTTCTCGAGGGCGCACCACGTCGGGCGCAGGCGCAGTTTCAAGCGCGCCAATCCAGCCACGGTCACCGGGAAGTTGCGCCACACAAACACGCCCGCTGGCATCGCGTTCGACCAGGCCGCCGCGCATCGCTCCATCCTCGCCCATCAAAAGCGCAGCCACATGTCCTTCGGAGATGGCCCCCCAACAAGCCGCCGGCTCCGCCTCCGCGATCCAGCTCTCCCACCCGCCCGTATGCATCAACGCGCGTCGCCAGGTCACGCCAACGCGATCCAGCCACGTCACCTCGACAGGCGCGGCAGTGTCGCCAGGCGAGATCAACACCAGTTCGTTGTCACCCTGACGTGGTGCGGGGACAACTGCCGTCCATTCTTCCAGCGCATTGCCGTCCCAATAATGATCGTCCACCACTTCCCCGTTCCACAAGACGCGGATATGATGATCGGGGTTTTGCGGCATACTGCTCTGCCCCCAAAAGCGCAGGGTCAGCGCCACAGGCGCAGCGAGCGCCTCTGTCAAGGAGACGGTCAGCGTGAGGGCCGGAGCAACATTGAACGAAGTCCACAGCCAGTTGGTCTCCGGCGGTGCGGTAGGGCGATAGGTGTTGTCTGCTTCCAACCACAACGTAGCAGTGGTCGCGGTTTGGTATGGGGTGGATGACGTGACGGCAGGCAGATCTGCCATCGATAGCGCGCTTTGCGCAAGCTTATTCACGCCCCCGGATGCATCAAGTGTAAGTTGATAACCGCCCGACGGACCCAGGCGACCCGGCGCGGTCTCCCCGAAGAAAAGCAGACCGGGGCCATCGGCAGAGGATGACCAAATAATGGGGATCGCTTCTTCGCCACGTTTCAGGCGGAGATGCTCAGGTGCGAGTGTTGCGGGATCGATACCCTGCGAGCGCCACCACTCTGGACCGAGCCAGCGCGGGCCGTCATCACGAACCACCAGCGTCCAACCGGCCGCAACATCAGGCGCTGGGGCCGGTTCCGGCGACCGCTCAGACACAGCGCGACATCCCGCGAGCGAGATGAGCGCCATCAGTACCACCCCGATCGACAGCGTGCGCTTCACCGTTGGCGCTTCCACATGATGATACCAGCCCCGATAAAGCCTGCGCCTACAATGCCGCCGATGATCAACAGCCAGGCGGATAGCAACTTTTCCACCGGCACGCTGGACGGTTCTCCCGCCACCGGCGGGCGCGTAGGCGGCAGGCTCGAGGTCGTCGCCGCCGGACTCTCCTGGTTCTCAGACGAAGCCGGAAGGGCCGCCGAGGGCGAAGCGAGTGGCTCGGAAGGTTGTGCTTCATCTTGTGCGACTGTTTGGGTCGCAAGCGGCATCGCCACAGAGGACGATGCCGTCGCGGTAGCATCCGCGGGCGGCAGGCTTGGAGCAGGTGTAAAGGTGGGACGCGGTGTCGCGGTTGCTCCATCAGTAATTGGCTCCCGCGGAATGCGTGTCGATGTTGGTGCAACCGTTGCGACGCCACATTGTCCTGTCACATTGAGCGTGATGACGAAATCCTCATTGGCGTTGTTGAGGTATTTCACGCGCAGGGTGTGCGACTCGGTAGCGCACGGGCAGAATTGGCGCTGGCCGTCCCCAGCGACGCCCTCATTGTCGAAGAAGACTGCCAGAATATTGTTCGTTTGCCAGTATAGGTTCGTACATTCACCGGCGGTCAGCTCGGCCCAAAAGCGGACGTTGGGATTGGGCGTCGAGGTTGGCGATAGTGTGGGTGTGGGTATAGCTGTAGGCGTAGCCGTTGGCGTCGGCGTTGGCAATAGGATCGTCGCTGAAACTGGATTCGTATAACCAGCTCCACCACCAGCTGGCAAATCTTGCACCTTGTAAAAATAGATAATTCCGGGCGTCACCGCAGTGTCGGTAAAGATGTAGCTGGCGCCCACTCCCTCATCAAGTGAACGAATGAAATCTGAAATCTCTGCGTAGCTGCCATCCTCAGTCAGACTGCGTACAATGCGGAAGCCTAGATTGTCTGTCTCGCTGGCGGTCTCCCACTTCATAATAATGCAGGCTGCTTTACCAGGTTCACATTCAGTGCGAGCTTCGGCGGTAAAATCGGTGATTTTAACAGCTGCCCAAACCAGCGCCACAGTAAACAATGCCATACAAAGCGCCAACAACAGCGCCTTGACGCGCCGCAGCACACCCCACATGTCACCGAGGGCCTGGTGCCCGGCGGTCAGCAACCTTTCGCGGCGCAATTGTCCGGCGGCGCGCCGGTAGAAGCAGCGACCATCGCGCTGCGCCTCCACGACCCGCCCCACAACGGCATCGCTAGGCCAGGGAGGATCGAAGCCCATATGCCCGTCCCCTTTCGTGAGGATGTACCCGCGCCGTTGTCCCAAATATCGGTGCAAAAACGCGCCCCGCGCGTTGCGAACGACCACCCAATCCCCCAGTTCGAGCGCCTCCGCCGTCACCGGATGGACAACGACTTCATCCCCTGGACGCAGCGTCGGCAGCATACTGCGCCCACGCACCCGCAAGCGCAGCGGACCCGACAGGTTCTCTGTGATCGCGTCCAACCAGATCGTCATTACCCCTCCTTGAAAGGATTATACTTGAAAGGTAAGGGTTTGCAATGGGTTAAGTGAGCGGTAGACGGCAGACAGTAAACGGTAGACAGGGAAGGATAGAAAATTGGTTGCTTTGCCTATCTGCCATGCTATAATTGAAGCACGTTGATGCATTGGCGCGTGTTGTAACCGATACCGACGTGCAAACGGAGCAAAAGGAGCCACTTATGAGCCTGGCTGTTGTAATTTTAGCTGCTGGAAAGAGTGAACGGTTTGTATCGCACCTTCCCAAAATCTTGCATCCTTTGGGCGAACGTCCGATGTTGGCCCACATTCTTGATCTGGCGACGCGCCTCGCCGATACCCCGCCGGCACTCGTCGTAGCCCCAGACACTGAAGATGCCACCCGTGCGTGGGCGGGCGAACGTGCCCGGTATGTCGTCCAGCAGGAGCCGTTGGGGACCGGGCATGCTGTGCTGCAAGCACGGTCGCTGCTCGAAGAGGAAGCAGAGCATGTTCTGGTGCTCTACGCCGACACGCCGCTCGTGCAGGAAACCACCTTGCGCCACCTGGTGGAAAGACACATCGCCCGGCAAGCCGCTGCAACGATCCTCACCGTCGGCTGTGAAGTTTCGTGTGGGCTGGGCCGCATCGTGCGTGACGCGTATGGGCGCGTCCACGCCATCGTCGAAGAAGCCGAGGCGACACCGGATATCGCTGCCTTGCGCGAGATGAACAGCGGCATCGGCATCTTTGCCGATAAGATGCTGTGGCGATTCCTCGAACAACTCGAACCAAGCCCGCACAAAGGCGAGTATTATCTCACCGACGTGATCGGGCTGGCAGTCGGCGCGGACCAGGCGGTGGAAACGTTCGAGGTCGATGATCCTAGCGAGGCCATTGGCGTGAATACGCGCGTCGATCTGGCGCTGGCTGAGGCCGCCCTGCGCAAACGCATCAACGAACGCTGGATGCTGGACGGCGTCACCCTCGTCGATCCGGCATGCACCTACATCGGACCGGATGTGACCATCGGGGCAGATACCGTGATCTATCCCAACACGCATCTGCGCGGCAAAACCGTTATCGGCGAAGCGTGCGCTATCGGCCCGAACAGCATGATCGAGGGTTGCGCCATCGGCAATCACTGTAAGGTGCTGGCTTCGGTGTTGGAGTACGCGGTGATGGAAGATGACAGCGACATCGGCCCCTTCAGCCACCTGCGCAAGGGCGCGCGAGTGTGTACCGGCGCGCACATCGGCAACTTTGGGGAGATGAAAAACAGCACGCTCGGCCCCAACGCGAAGATGGGGCATTTCAGCTATCTGGGCGACGCGCAGGTGGGCGCCAACGTCAATATCGGGGCCGGCACGATCACCTGCAATTTCGACGGGGAGCACAAGCATCCCACCGTCATCGAAGACGGCGTCTTCATCGGCTCGGATTCGTTGTTGGTCGCGCCGCTGCGCATCGGCGCAGGGGCCAAGACGGGAGCTGGGTCGGTGGTCACGCACGACATCCCGCCGCGCACCGTGGCCTACGGTGTGCCTGCGCGAGTCCGCAAGCACCTCGACGACAATCCGCAGGAATCTGGCGAGTGAAAAATGTCTACCTCGAATCTGCACGAATTCATACAAATTGACGCAGCGCAGCTTGTGACACAAGCCATCGCAGCGCTAGAGCGCGCCTACGCCCCCTACTCCGGCTATCCGGTCGGCGCGGCGGTACTCGGTGATGACGGGCGCGTGTATGCCGGCTGCAACATCGAAAACGCCGTCTATCCCCTGACTATCTGCGCGGAGCGCGTCGCCATCACCAAGGCAATCTCTGAGGGCGCACAGCACATTCTTGCCGTCGCCGTCGCCACCGCCAACGGTGGAACACCCTGCGGTTCGTGTCGCCAGGTGATGCGAGAATTTGGCGCACCAACGATGCCGGTCTTCATCGCGCGATCTGATGGCAGCTACCGGCAGCGAACGTTGGAAGAACTCCTACCCGAAGGCTTCTCTGCCGCTGATTTGACTGAGAAATAACAACAATGCAATCCACACTTGCTTCCGTGGAATCTTACGATCGCACAGCGCAAAAGACGGCGGTTAATGCCTGTCTGGATGCCATGACCTTGGCGGCGCTCCCGCGGGTGGCGCTGGCCTTCGGCATTTTCCATCTGATCTGCATCGCTTATCACCTTCTGGCTTCAGAACCGGTCGGGCTGTCCGTCGCACTGCTCTTCGTCTCGGCGCTGCTGTCGTTTGCGCTGTTTGGCGCGTTGCGGGCGTGGACCTTGTCGCCGCGCCACGCCCCTGCAGTGACCGCAGCACAGATCACGCTGACGTCCCTCAATGTTCTGTACGCGCTTTTTGCGACGGGTACGCCGCGCGCCACCGGGTTGCTTATGCTCATCGTCATCAGCGCGGGACTGCTGCTCATGCGGCCATTCTGGTTTGGATTGGTGTTAAGCCTCAGTCTGGCAGGATGGTTGATGGTGCTGCTAATTTCCATCTCTGCGGGATGGGCAAACGCGGGTCTTGACCTGGTGCTGGCGTCAGTCCTTGCGGTGGCCATTCACATGATCCGCCGCGCCGACTGCGGGCAAATCGCCGTATTGCGCCAACAAAACGAGGCGCAGGCTGCGGCTATCCAACGGCGGATCGCCCAGGTGGAGACCAATCGCGCCATTGCCGAACACTTCAGCACCTTCGACGACCTGGATGTGCTGTTACAACACGCGACAGACAGCATCGGCACACGTTACGGGTGTACCTATGTCGGCATCTTTCTGTTGGACGAGAAAACCGGAGAGTTGGTCGCACGCGCGGGAACCGGCAGCGCGGGGCGGGCAGCCATGCAGGCCGGCGCGCGCATCAACGTTGGCCGTGGCATTATTGGTTGGGTGGCGGAAAACCGCCGCGTGGCCTACGCCAGAGATGCGACGCGGGATCCACGATTCGTCATCTGGGATTTGCTGCCCGACACCCGTTCGGAGTTAACCCTGCCCTTGCACGTGGGCAATCGCCTGCTGGGAGTGTTAGACGTGCAGAGCAACCAGCCCAACGCTTTCCACGACGAGGATGTGACGGCACTCCATCTGATGGCGGACCACATCGCGTTGGCGGTGCAGAATATGCTGCTGCGGCAGGTGGAGAAGGATCGCCGCCGGCTGATGGAAACCCTGCACCACGTCGGCCGGGCACTCTCCCGTCCGATGGATACACAGGCGGCTTTCGATATGATCCTGCAGCAACTCGCCAACGTGCTCCCATACGACCGCGGCTCAGTCATGCTGCAAAACGATACGCTTTTGGAACTGGTTGCAGCGCGCGGATTCCCCGGCAGCAAACGCGCCTTTCGCTGGCGGGTACCCGTGCGTGCGGGTGATGTCTACGACGAGATTCGCCGCACCCAACGACCACTGATCCTGGACGATGCGTTACGGCGTGCGGATTGGTTTCACCTGCAAGACCTGCTCCCCGCGCGCAGCTGGATCGGCATCCCATTGATCCACGAAGACAAAGTGATTGGGATGCTCTCGTTAGCGCGGGAGACGTACACCCCCTTCACCGAGGATGAAATCGCCTTCGCGACGGTGTTCGCGTGGCAAGCCTCTGTTGTTTTGGAAAATGCGCGGCTCAGCGTCGAATTGCACAAACGAGCGGCGCAGCCAGGATGAACTTCGGTATCGTCTGGAATATCGGGCGCGTTTATTCAGAGGATGTTAGAGGTAAAATTAACCGCGGATTTACACCAGAAGTAGATTCCTCTATCCCAGCTCTGGCGTAAATCCGCGTCCCACAATAAGTTTGCTTATCCGCCGGTCGGCCACAATCGCCGGCACTGCCAGCACCGCTGACCCCAAAGAAGATCAAAACAATCGATCCTTATATATGCCGAGGTCATCCGGTTCCTACTTTATCAAACATTAGTATAAATCACATTATCACGAGTTATGTTTGTGTTATGTGACTGTTATGTGGCAGTTTTGTTGGTGTGTTGGAGTTTCGCCAAATCTGTGGTAGAACTCTCTCAGAGAATCCTGGTAGTTCAGGCGCAGAAAGCAGCCCGTGAACTAAATCAGAGATTCAGTTGGCGGAAAAGGAGGACAGTATGCCAGTCACAGTCATAGTCGGGACGCAATGGGGCGATGAAGGGAAAGGCCGGGTCGTCGATTATTTTGCAGGCCAGGCCGACATTGTAGCCCGGTTCAACGGAGGCGACAACGCCGGGCACACCGTTATCGCGGAGGGGCACAAGCTCGCCCTACACCTCGTGCCCTCAGGTATCCTCTACCCGCACGTAACCTGCCTCATCGGCGCCGGCACAGTAGTCAATCCGCTGATGTTGCTGCGTGAAATGGGGACGCTGCACGACCTGGGATTGGATGTCAGCCCGACGCACCTGAAACTCAGCGCCGGCGCGCATCTGGTGCTCCCAACACATCAAGCGCTCGATGGCGCGTCGGAAACCAGGCGCGGATATGAGGCTATCGGCACGACAAAACGCGGCATCGGTCCCACCTATGCCGACAAGGCGCAACGTGTAGGGCTGCGCGCCGGACAGATGCGCGAACCCAATGTCTTTGCCGAAGCCGTCGGCGCGCTGGTCGATATCCATAACGAGCGTTTGGTCAACCTTTATGGCCTGAAGGCGCAGCCCGCCGGGCAGATTGTGTCGCAGTTGCGGCAGGCCGCCGAAGCGCTTGCACCGCATCTGGTTGATGGCGCTGCGCTGGTCGGCCAGGCGTTGGCAGAAGGGAAGCACGTCATCGCTGAAGGCGCGCAAGGAACGCTACTCGACCTTAACCTGGGAACTTACCCCTTCGTCACCAGCTCGTCGCCGATCAGCGGCGGCGCGTTGACCAGCCTGGGTGTTGGCCCCAAAGATGTCGTGCGGGTCGTCGGCATCGCCAAAGCCTACACCACACGCGTGGGCGCCGGTCCATTTCCGACAGAGTTGGATGATGCCCTCGGTGAACACATCCGCGAGGTTGGCCACGAATTCGGTACCACCACCGGTCGTCCGCGGCGCTGCGGCTGGCTCGACGCCGTCATCCTGCGCTACGCCGCCCAGATCAACGGGCTGACCGATTTTGCAGTGAGCAAGCTGGACGTCCTCAGTGATCTGCCCACGCTGCGGATTGCCGTGGCTTACGAATTGGACGGCGAGCGCATCGAGCGCTTCCCTGCCGAATGGGGCGCGGAGGCGTTGTCCCGCTGCCGCCCGATCTACGAAGAGCTGCCCGGCTGGCAAGAGGACATCAGCCACGCTCGCCACCGCAAAGATTTGCCGGCCGCCGCGCAAGCCTACATCACCCGTATCGAGGAATTGACCGGCGTGCCCGCCTCCTTCATCAGCGTTGGCCCTGAGCGCGAAGCGATGATCCTGCCGTAGCCGTCAGTGATCAGCTATCAGCCATCAGCGACAGAACGGGATCTATCCGGCTGAAAGCTGAAAGCTGATTGCTGACCGCTTCACCCGTCTGGAAAGCTTGTGAAAATCTGTTATGATGGGGGGATACGTTATCCTTATGGGATGACGTCATTCCAAAAAGAGTTGAGGATATGTTGATTATGATTCCAGATGGTGTCGTTACGTGGGCGGAAGTCGATCTCGATGCCATCGCCCATAATGTTCAGGCAATCAAAGCTTTTATCGGGCCAAACGTAGAGATCATCGCCAGCGTCAAAGCAAATGCCTATGGCCACGGCCTGCTACCGGTCTCGCGAACGGCGTTGGAAGCTGGGGCCAGCCGCCTGGCGGCCCACCGCATTCAGGTCGCCGTGACCCTGCGCGAAAGCGGCATCACTGCGCCGATTCTGCTCATGGGACACACGCCGCCATCGGGTGTGGATTTAGTGCTGCGCAACCGCATCACCCCCACGCTGGTCGATTGGGATACCGCGCGGATCATCTCGGCGCACGCCACAGAACCCACGCCCGTCCACGTCAAAATCGACACGGGGATGAGCCGTTACGGCCTGGAGCCGGAGAAAGCCGTGGACTTCGTGCGTTACATCGCGTCACTGCCAAACTTGCAGATCGAGGGGCTTTTCTCCCACTTCGCCACTGCCGATATGGAAGACCTCACCGACGCGCGACGGCAGTTGCAGCGGTTTCAGGACGTGCTGGCCGAGCTAGCGCGCCTCGGCTATCCCATTCCGGTGCCGCACATCTGCAACAGCGCCGGGTTGGTGACATTGCCGGAGGCGCACATGGCGGCGGTCCGCCCGGGGCTGCTCATCTACGGGATGGCGCCTTCGCCGGCCAGCGTCCCCCCTTTTCCGCTACGCCGCGCCCTCTCCCTCAAGACTACCGTCACCCACGTGCGCGATCTCGCGCCGGGCACACCTGTCAGCTACGGGCGCACCTTCATCGCCCCTCATCCCATGCGTGTGGCGCTCATCCCCCTGGGCTACGGTGACGGCTACCCGCGCCTGGCCTCCAATCGCGGCGCAATGCTGATCCAGGGGCAACGCGCGCCGATTTGCGGGCGTATCTGTATGGATCAAATGGTCGTCGATGTGACGCACATTCCCGGCGCGCACGTCGGTGATGAAGTCGTCGCCATCGGCCAGCAGGGCGACGACGAAATCACCGCAGAAGAAGTCGGTGGTTGGGCCGAGACGATCAACTACGAGGTAGTCACGGACTTGTTGCCGCAGGTCGTGCGCGTCTACAAACTCAACGGATACTATCCGGCGCCGCATGAAGGATTAGAGCAGTGGGCGTCGTATCTGCGCGCGTTGCAGAAGGCGTGGTAGTCGAGAGAGACTGCACAGGAGAGGGCATGGACTATTTTAACGACGAAACGTTGCACCCGGCAGCGCGAGAGCAAAAGTCTCCGGTACGAATCAGCCCGGTGTTCGGCGCCATGGTGGGGGCGACAGCCTTAGCCGGATACTTGAACTATCTTGGCGGCATCCCGATGCCCTTGCGGACGTTAGTGTTTATGCTGTTTGTGATCGGTGGTTGGATGATCAGCCTGTCGCTCCACGAATTCGGCCATGCGCTGACGGCATATTGGGGGGGCGACAGGAACGTCGTCCACAAGGGCTATCTCACGCTCAACCCATTCAAGTACACCCATGCCACGTACAGCATCGTTCTGCCGCTGCTCTACCTGGCTATGGGTGGCATTGGTCTGCCGGGCGGCGCAGTCTACATCAACATGGATGCGATCAAAAGCAAGGCAAAACGCGGCCTCACCTCCGCTGCCGGACCCGCCGCCACCGCACTCTGCGCCCTGGCCCTGTTGTCGCCTTTTATCGTCGGGGTATCCAGAATTGAGATGTACCGGCACAGCGACTTTTGGGCCGGGATTGCGTTGCTTGCCTTCCTGCAACTCACCGGCCTGCTCTTCAATCTCCTGCCTATTCCAGGGCTTGACGGTTGGGGGATTCTGGAAACAATGCTTCCTGAGAGCACGACCTATAGCGCACGGATGATGGGGCGCTTCAGCCTGCTCATTATCCTTATCATCTTTATGAGCAACAACCCCGTCAGCCGAGGATTCTGGCAATGGGTGGTGTTCGCCGGCAGCATATTCAATCTCAACTTCGCATTGGTTAGCGAGGGCCTGCGTCTTTTCCGTTTTTGGATGCCGTAGCATTTGACAATCCGGCAAGAAGACATATAATCCAGTTCGTAGCGGGGCGTCCACAGACTACCTGACTACTAAACTAACGACGATCAGACTAAACCGGAGGAAACAGGAATGACAGAGATGCAGGGCGTTTTCCACAACGGGCATGCCACATTCCTGTATGGATTCCAGTCCTAACATCTGTCATCAATCGCAGGTTATCACCAAGGCCGTGGGCATTGCTCACGGCCTTTTTTGTTGTTTCAGGAATCGGGGGGTGGTAATCAGGGATTGGTAATGAGTAACGAGTAACGAGTAATGAGTAACGAGTAATGAGTAACGGGTAACGGGTAACGGGTAACGAGTAACGAGTAACGAGTAATGAGTAACGAGTAACGAGTAACGAGTAGCGAGTAACGAGTAACGAGTAACCAGTAACCAGCAACCAGCAACCAGCAACCAGTTACCAGTTACCAGCAACGAGTAACCAGTTACCAGTTACCAGTTACCAGTTACCAGCAACGAGTAACCAGCAACCAGCAACCAGTAACCGGCAACCAGCAACCAACCCGCAGCACGCTATTCGCGCAGGTGTACGTTGATGGCTTGCGGGCCGCGTTCTGTGGTCGTCACCTCGTACCAGACCGGGGCGTTTTCCTTCATCACCTGGTCCACGTCACCCTCGATCCCGCTGTTGTGGAAGAAGATATCGCTGCCATCCCGCTGCGTGATAAAGCCAAAGTGCTTATCTTCCCGGAACCACTTCACCACGCCCGCCCGCAATCCCGGGCCGAGCGCCTCCTGCGCTCGACAATCCGCGCACTGTTGGGGCGTCTCCGGCTCAAAACCCAAAGCCGCCTGCTGCCTTTGCTCCTCAACACGGTAGATAAAGGTCTTGCCACACGTTGCGCACGTCAATAATTCGTCTCGATAGGTCATTGATTCTCTCCCATTCAACTTTCGCTCGAAGTTTCAACTCGTTCAATCTGAAAAACAACATCGACCACCGCATCCTTGCCCTGTAAGGCGATGATCGACTCCCCGCGCGTTGCGCGGCCCTGCTCCGGCACGGAGCGCCCCGTCACCGTCTTCGACGCGCCGCGCTGCGTCACCGGCATCAAACGGCTCGATCCGGTCATCATTGCCACGCTGGCGATACGTTCCTTCGCCGCCAGTTTGGCGATCTGCACGCCCTTGCCACCGCGCTTCTGGACTGGAAAATCGCCCACAGGCGTGCGCTTGGCAAATCCTTGATCGGTGATGGTGAAGAACGAGGCGCGGGACTGCACCACCGCTACCCCCACGACGGCATCGTCTTTCTCGACACGGATGCCGGCCATCCCGCCGGCTTTCGCGCCGGTGGGACGCACATCCGTCACTTCGAAGCGGATGCCCAACCCCTGCGCCGTTCCCAGAATGACTTCATCCTTCTCCACCACCCAGGCCACCCCTACCAGCGCATCCTCTTTATCTACACGAATGACCTGCGTGAGGTCGCGCCCCACCGCCGGCAGTTCTTCCGGTGCGAGGCGCTTCACCTGGCCTGTAGCAGTAGCCAGGAAGACGGTATAACCTTCCGGCGGCGTTTTTGGCAGAGCCATCGCCGCTGCCAGGCGATGGCCGTTGCTCACCCGCAGCAGCGTCGACCAGGGCGCGCCGCCACCGTCCCAGGCCACGCCTTCCGGCAGTTGGTGTACAGGCGCGGCGATCGCGTCGCCCGTCGCCGTGAAGAGGTAAAGCACGTCGCGCGTCGAAGCGCCGATAAGCGCCAGCGGGGCCTCCGCCGGGCGTGCGACCACGCGCGGTGGCGTCTTGCCGTCGTCGGGGATGCGACCAATGCGGCCCTCACGGCTTACGGTCACCCAGACCGGCTGATCGGGGGTCAATGCGCTGGCGGCGACCGTTGCGCCTTTGACGTCCAGAACATGCGTGCGCCGCGCGTCGGCGTAGCCCGTCCGCATATCTGCCAGTTCGACGCGGATCGCGGCGCGCTGCTTCACCGGCGACTTCAGCAGCGCTTCCAGCTCCTTGATCGTCGCCAGCAGTTCGCGGTACTCGTCCTGGAGTTTCTTGCGTTCCAACGCCGCCAGACGCCGCAATTGCATCTCCAAAATAGCCTGCGCCTGGATTTCCGTCAGTTTGAAACTCTTCATCAGGTTCTGGCGCGCGGTCTCGACGGTGCGCGAACGGCGGATGGTGTCGACGACGGCGTCGAGGTTGTCGAGCGCGATCAGCAAGCCTTCGAGGATGTGTGCGCGGCGGCGGGCGTGTTCCAGTTCGTAGCGCGCCCGGCGCTGCAAGACTTCAAGGCGATATTCGAGGAACAACGTCAACGCACGCTTGAGCGTCAGACGGCGCGGCTCGCCGTCCACCAACGCCAGCAGGATGATGCTGTAGCGCGTCTCCAACGATGTGCGCCGGTAGAGATCGTTCAGGACTTTGTCGGGGTTGGCCCCCAGACTCAGTTCGATGACGATGCGCATCCCCTGCCGGTCCGATTCATCCCGCAGATCCGAGATGCCTTCCAGATTCCCGGCGCGCACGTCCTCAGCGATGCCTTCCAGCAGCGAGGTTTTGTTCACCTGATAGGGAATCTCAGTGATCACGAGGCGCTGCCGTCCCCGCGCGCCTTCTTCGATGTGGGCGCGCGCGCGAATCGTGACGCGCCCGCGTCCCGTAGCGTAAGCTTTGACCAGCAAATCCTCGCCGTCCGCCGTATCCTTGCGATAGACCAGCCCGCCCGTGGGGAAATCCGGCCCCTGGATGAACTTCATCAGCTCGGCGACGTCCACATCCTCGATCTTCTGCCAGTTGTCGAGCAGATAGATGAGCGCGTCCACCACCTCACCCAGGTTGTGCGGGGGGATGTTGGTGGACATGCCGACCGCAATGCCCGCCGCCCCGTTCACCAACAGATTCGGGATGCGCGAGGGCAACACGGATGGTTCTTTGAGCGTGCCGTCGAAGTTGTCGACCCAATCGACGGTATCCTTGTCGATGTCCAGCAGGATTTCCGTCGACAGCGGCATCAGCCGGGCTTCGGTATAACGCATCGCCGCAGGCGCGTCGCCGTCGATGGATCCGAAGTTTCCCTGTCCATCGACCAGCGGATAGCGCATCGAGAAGTCCTGCGCCATGCGCGCCATCGCATCGTACACCGCGGTGTCGCCGTGCGGATGGTACTTACCAAGCACTTCACCGACGATACGGGCCGATTTTTTATATGGCGAATCTGGCCGCAGCCCCATGTCGTGCATCGCGTACAAGATGCGGCGCTGCACCGGTTTCAGTCCGTCACGCGCATCCGGCAGCGCACGCGCCACGATCACGCTCATGGCGTAATCGAGATAGGCGCGTTGCACCTCCGCATTGATATCCATCCGTTTGACCACACCAACTTCCATACGCACGCCTCCAAAAATCAATACAGATAGAACTACCCTCTAACTATAAGGGATGTGTGCCGTTTTAGCAAGTGAGGGATCATCGAATAAAGTATAGCTTCTTCTTGATTTTTCGCCCGTTGCGGTTACACTTGGAGGGATGAAAAACAAGTCACTGGAAAACTGGGGGAGGGCCGTCAACGTCGCGCTGTTACTATTGGGCGTGATGCTATTGACGCGCGGCGAGGGACCACCGCCACAAGACGTCGAATTCCGGCTGAATATCGCCACGACAAGCCAGGCGTTCAACTTTTTTGCATGGGAAGTCGAAACTCTCGCGCGCAAAATGGCCTTCGGTGCGCTCAATCCGCAGCGCTTCATGGACGAAGACCAGCGCGCCCGGTTCGTGCTCGACTATCTCGGCCAAGTGCGCGATGCAACACGATTAGCCGACGAGATCAGCCAGGCCTATAGCAACTTAAAAATCGACGACCCCGCTGCGGCCACGCGTAAACAGCAACAGACGCTGGCGGACCTGCGCGCGCAGATGCAGCGCAGCGGCCTGGTCGCCGAAGCGATCCTGGGCGAGCAGGTGAGCGCCGTCTTGCGCAGCGGCGGATTTGGCGCGCTGGCGCAAATCCTACCACCGGTCAGCGGTTCGTTCACCCCCCTGCCCTACCTGCTGATCATCTCGCCGCGCGAGATTATCCAGAGCACGTACCAGCGTCCCCTGGTGGCCGGGCTAACAGCAGCCGATCAAGATGCGATCGAGAAAGAACTCGAAAGCCTGTTTCCCGACAAATCGGCTTACGTAACCGGCATTGGGGGACTGGCGGCCTATCCGGCAATGTTGCTGGAGAGCAGTTCCATCGACTGGGTGAGTGATACCATCGCGCACGAGTGGTCTCACCATTACCTTGTCTTCTATCCTCTGGGATTCTACTACGATCGCTCGGGTGAAACACGCACGCTGAACGAGACGGCGGCCTCGCTCATGGGCGAGTGGGCCGGGCAAGAGGTCATCCTGCGCTACTACTTGCCATACTCTGACTTTACCAAACGCCTTCCCAATCCGCTGACTCTGACCGAAGAAGCTACCGCAGCGAGCCGGGCGCATTTCGACTTCGGTGCGGAGATGCACATCACGCGTGTCACCGTGGACCAACTGTTGGCTGACGGCAAAGTCGAGGAGGCAGAAGCCTATATGGAGGAACGGCGGCGGCACTTCGTCGCCAACGGATACCGGATGCGCCGCCTGAATCAGGCTTACTTCGCCTTCCACGGGGCTTACGCCAGCGCGCCAGGTGCGGCCGGCGAAGACCCCATCGGGCCGGCAGTGCGGCTCGCTTGGTCGCTCAGCGCAACGCCGCGCGAGTTTCTGCGCACCCTCGGCCCGGTCACCACATTGGCGGCGCTTGAGGCACAGATAAAGGAGTAGGGAGTAGGGAGTAGGGAGTAAGAAGTAGGTAAAAAAGTCAACTTATCATTCGCCGATTCGCCAATTCGCTGATTCGCCGATTCGCCGATTCGCTGATTCGCTGATTCGCTGATTCGCCGATTCGCCGATTCGCTGATTCGCTGATTCGCTGATTCGCTATTTGTGATCTGTAATTGCGACTGTGGTATGCTATGGTATAATCGAAAAGTGGGCTTAACAAATGAAGATGAAAACATGGATCGAGGACACACTTGTTTAATCCGATAGACGCACTGCTAGGACTGTTCTCCCTAGACATCGGCATCGACCTGGGTACAGCCAACACGCTGGTTTATGTGCGTGGGAAAGGTGTCATCAGCAACGAACCCTCGTGGGTCGCCGTCGATAGCACCCGCCGCGACTACGTGCTCGCTGTAGGTGCAGAAGCCAAGGAAATGGTAGGGAAAACGCCACCTAACATCATCGCCATTCGCCCGCTCCGCGACGGCGTGATCTCCGAATTCGACATCACCGAAGCGATGCTGCGGCACTTCATCAAGCAGGCGCACCGCCAGTTGTTCATCCCCTTCCCCCGTCCGCGCGTCGTGATCGGCATCCCCAGCGGCGTGACCGAGGTGGAAAAGCGCGCCGTGCGCGATGCGGCCCTGGAAGCTGGTGCACGCGAAGCCTATCTCATCGAAGAACCTATGGCGGCGGCAATCGGGGCCGGGTTGCCCATCACCGAAGCCCAGGGCAGTATGATGGTCGACGTCGGCGGCGGCACAACCGAAGTCGCCGTGTTCGCGCTCAAAGGCATCGTCGTGAGCAGGAGCCTCCGCATCGCCGGAGACGAATTGGACAAAGACATCGTACAGTACGCGCGCCAGAAGTACAACCTGGCAATCAGCGAGCGCACTGCCGAACGCGTCAAGATCAACATCGGGTCGGCCTATCCACTGCCCGAGGAGCGCACGATGGCCATGCGCGGGCGCAACCTCATCACCGGGCTGCCCGAAGAAATCGAAATCAGCAGTATCGAAATCCGCGAAGCCTTGAGCCGCTCGACCAACATCATCGTGGATTTGGTGCGCGATACGTTGGATGAGACACCGCCCGAACTGGTGTCGGATTTGATGGAAACCGGCATCTGTCTGGCCGGCGGCGGTGGGCTGTTGAAAGGCATGGCCGAGCGTATCGCCGAAGAAACCCACATCCGGGCCTGGGTTTCGCAAGATCCGCTGACGTGCGTTGCCCGTGGCGCGGGTATGGTACTGGAGAACCTCGAAGTGCTCCGCGCCACCCTTTCCAGCGACGACCGGCGTCATCCTGGAGGCTCGGCTTCGTAATGTAGTGTTGTTCGTGGTACGGGCAGAGACCGGCCACAGCAGATGATACAGGGAGTCATTCTCCTGATTACGGACTACCTGACTATTTGACAACTTGACTAAAGAATAAGGGTGAACAATGCGACGGGAAAGCGGGCAGTGGCTGCCCTGGGTATTGTTGGTCGTGGCGCTGCTCTTCCTGATCTTGATTGGGGCTGGTACATTCAGTCCCCTGGAAAGCCTGTTAGGCCAGATCATCGCACCGGTAGCGCGCGGCGTGGCGGGCGTCCTCGACACACTGGGCGACCTGGGGCAAACGGCGCAGGATGTCCAACAACTGCAAGCACAAGCCGAGACGCTACAAAGTACGAACGACACCCTGATTCAGGAAAACTTCCGCCTGCGCGAGTTCAAGGCCGAAAACGATGAACTGCGGCGCATCCTCAACTTCGTGCAGGAAAACCCCACCTACAGCTACATTGGCGCCGATGTCGTCGAGCGCGGCTGCGGTACTTTTCCTTGCGGCACGTTGGTAGGGCAAGATACAAATCCCTATCTGCAATATCTGATTATCAACACGGGCACGCGCCAGGGTATCGCCGTCGGGATGCCGGTCGTCACCAGCGGCGCGGTTTTGGTCGGGCGCGTGGCGCGCGTTTCGCCCAACCTGGCTTACATCCAGCTCATCAACGATCCGCAAAGTCAAATCGCAGCCATGCTCCAGGAATCCCGCATCACCGGCATGTTAGTCGGGACGACAGAAGGAGGCTTGAGCATGATCGACATTCTGCCCGACGAAGAGGTGTTTGGTGGGGAAACCGTCATCACCTCAGCGGCGGGCGGCTTGCTCCCCAGAGGATTAATCCTGGGACAGGTGGAAAGCGTCTCGTATCTGGAATCCGATCTCTTTCAACGCGCCGTGATCCGCCCGGCTATCGATTTCAGACGGTTGGAGATCGTGTTGGTGATCACCGATTTTGCGCGCGTCAATCTGCAAGAATTTGAAAAATAGGACGCACAGATGAGCTTGTACTTTGGAATTCCCATTCTGCTGGCGGCGGCTGTCCTCCAAAGCGTATGGGTGGAGGGAATACAAATTCTCGGCGGGCGACC
>JAKJAB010000150.1:0-231 GCA_022707725.1 Chloroflexota bacterium
AGCCCCGCCGATTGGTCACGCACTGGCTCAGCACGGCATCAATCTTATGGGTTTCTGCAAGGAATACAATGCGAAGACCGCCCACATGGTGGGGAACATCGTTCCTGCAGAAATCACGATTTACCAGGATTCATCGTTCACCTTCGAGTTGCGCACGCCGCCCACCCCGGACCTGTTGCGCAAAGCCGCGAGCGTTCCCAAGGGTTCCGCAGAACCTAACCGCGACAAGGT
>JAKJAB010000150.1:304-7915 GCA_022707725.1 Chloroflexota bacterium
CCGCGCGCAGCATGGGGATTGCGATTCAGGAGTAGCGCCCGCCCCACCAGGGCTGGCTTATGCGTGGGAGGGAAACCCCGTTACTTACCACAAGGAGTGTTGACATGGCAAAACGAGGAAAGAAGTATTTAGAGATCGCTCAAAAAGTGGACCGCGACCGTTTTTATTCGCCGGAAGAGGCGATCAAGCTGGTCAAGGAAGTGAGCTTTAGTTCCTTCGATGGGACGGTCGAGGCGCACCTGCGCATGGGACTGGATCCCCGTCGCTCGGAACAGCAGATTCGCGGTATTGTGCGTCTGCCTTATGGGTTGGGCAAGTCTGTACGCGTGTTGGTTTTCGCTGCCGGTGAGGACGCGCAAATCGCCCGCGCCGCCGGCGCCGATTTCATCATCAGTGACGATGAAGGCATCCAGAAGATTATGAACGGCTGGACCGATTTCGACGTCGCCATTGCCGTCCCTGATATGATGCGCCAGGTGGGGCGTCTGGGGCGTGTGTTGGGGCGACGCGGTTTGATGCCTACACCGAAGACTGGCACAGTAGTACAGCCGGAAGACCTCCCGCGTGTGATCGATGAGTCGAAGGCTGGCCGCGTGGAATACCGTCTTGACCGCACTGGTAACATTCACTGCGCGATTGGTAAAGTGAGCTTCCCGGAAGAGCAACTGCTTGGCAACTTTGCTGCGATCATGGACACCATCCGCCGGGTGAAGCCGGCGGCAGCCAAGGGCATCTACGTCAAGCGCGTGACGCTGGCGCCTTCGATGGGGCCAGGCGTGCATGTGGACGCGGCGCAAGCCCTGGCGTTGGAGAGCGCCAAGTAAGCTCCATTTTTAACGTCTGTCGAGAACAGCGTCTGCTAAAGACAGCAGGGGCCTGCGGGCTTAATCATCCTGCCGAGGCAAGACCATAATGCGAGAGCGGTGTTTCACCGCCGTGTGCTTATCAAAGAGCATACTATGGTCCTTGCAGCAGTAGATGCAAGGACTTTTTTGTTGTGTGGTACAAATTTATAAGGAGGTGAGAAAAATTGGCTATATCACGCGAACGCAAAGAAGAGTTGGTTGCGCTCTATAAGCAACAGATGGCAGAGAGCAACGGCGTTATCCTGGCGAACTATTCAGCGTTGACAATGCCGCAGATGCAGAATCTGCGCCGCCGTGCCCAGGAGTACAACGGGCGCGTTTTCGTCATCAAAAACACGTTGCTGGATGTCGTCTTGAAAGAGCAGGGGATGGAAGCGCCGCAGGGGTTTTTCGCCAAGCCCATCATGGCAGCTTTCTGTCATCAAGAAGTCGCGCCGGTGGCGAAGTTGTTCATCGACTTTACCAAGGAAGTCACCGAAGACAACTTCCGCATCAGAGGCGGCGTCATGGAGGGGCGGATCCTGAACCAGGCACAGGCCCAATCGCTGGCCGATTTGCCAACCCGCGAGGTGATGTTGAGCCAGGTGCTACGCACCATCAACGCGCCCGCGACGCAGGTGGTCGGTGTGGTCGCCGGCGGTATCCGTCAGGTGCTCAATGTGTTGCAAGCCTATGTCGACAAGCTCGAGGGTAAGGGCGGCGCCGCTGCCCCAGCAGCGGCTTGACGACCATGTGGCTTAATCAGCCGTGAGGCTTGATGATCATTCATAAAGAACAAAAATCATTAACTTGAAAGGTAAAAAACGGAGGTTGAATTAAAATGGCAGATTTAGCAAAGCTGGTCGAGGAAATTAGTGCGTTGACGTTGCTCGAGGCCGCCGAACTGGTGAAGGCGCTCGAAAATAAGCTCGGTGTGAGCGCTGCCGCGCCCGTGACAATGATCGGTGCAGCTCCGGCGGCCGTGGAAGCCGAGCCGGAAGAAGAGCAGACTGAGTTCACCGTGGTCCTCAAGGACTTTGGTCCGAAGAAGATCGAGGTCATCAAGGTCGTCCGCCAGATCACCAACCTAGGCTTGAAGGAAGCCAAGGAACTGGTCGAGGGCGCGCCCTCCAACGTCGCCGAAGCGGTGAGCAAGGAAGTGGCTGAGGATACCAAGGCCAAACTCGAAGCCGCCGGCGCGGTTGTCGAACTGAAGTAATTCTCTCGACTACATTCGCACGAACAGCCCCCCCTCTCCGGGGGGGGCTTTGTTGTTTGTAGCTTTCAGCCGTCAGCAGTCAGCAACCAGCCTTCTCTGGCTGATGGCTGAAAGCTGACAGCGAATCGCTAACTTTGGTTTTCTTGCGCGCTGTGTTATACTTCCCGGCGTAATGCGTGTAGGATTTTGGTGGATTTCCGTGTATACGTTGCGGTTCACTGCCGGGGCACTTGTGGGTCTGGTGTGGCTATGGCAGCGGGCACCGCGCGTTGGATTGGACCGCCGCACCATGCGATTCTGGGTTTGCGGCGTGGCGCTGGCGGCGTTGATCGCCGGGCGGGTAGGCTATGCGCTCGGCAACACGGCATATTTCACGCAGCATCCGGCTTTGCTCCTGCGCCTGGATCGCGTGGGCGGATTGCACGGCGGCGGCGCTATGATCGGCACGCTGATCGCGGTCGGGCTGTGGTCCATCGTGTCGCACCAGCCGGTGTCAATACTCGTAAGTTTCTTGTCGCCGGCAGTGCTCTTTGTCGCGGCGGGAGCCTGGTGGGGCTGTATGGATGCCGGCTGCGCCTGGGGACGTGAGATTATCCCGGTGACGGACGGCGCGCGCTGGTTCACCGCGCCACTGCCCGACGTCTACCAGACGATGACGCCGCGTTATGCTGTACAACCGATGGGTGCAGTGTGGGCCTTGACCCTGGCACTACTGGCGGCGGCTCTGGGGAAACATGGCGGACTGGCTCTCGCCTTGTACTGGTTTGGCTCTGCCGGATTGACATGGTTGCGGGCCGATCCCGTACCACTGCTGATTGCGCCAACAGCGGCTAACCTGCGTCTGGATACCGTGCTTGACCTGGCGCTGGCGGTCAGTATCACGCTTATAATGTTGCTCAAAACGAAAGGAACACGCCGTGGAAGAACCATTTGAAGCCGAACATCGTAGTTACGCGCCTGCCCCGGAGCCGTTGGCAGTGGATCAGCTCCGCGCGGCGTTGCGCTCGCTCATGGATATCGAGGCAGTGCGAGTGCTTACCAACGAGCAAAAGCCGCCCGTACAGTTTGCCGGACACCTCGTTGCTGGCGATCAAGATGCGATTTTCGAAGAAATCGTGCAACGTTTTACGGCTCTGGGATACACCCCGGTCTTGACCAAAGCAGAAGATGAACACCACCTGCAAGCCATCCCGGCCGTCGCCGATAACAAAACGGGCAAACCCTGGGTCAACATCCTGCTCTTCGTGCTCACGTTGCTCTCTACACTGTACATCGGCGCGTTCCACGAAAACGTGATCCCTGCGCGACTTCAGGACATCTTGAAAGGGTGGCCTTTTGCGTTGACCCTGTTGGCGATCCTCACCGCGCATGAGATGAGTCATTACTTTGTAGGACGCCGTCACGGTTCGCCCGCGAGCCTGCCGTATTTCATCCCTCTACCGCTACCAGGTAGTTTGGGAACGTTGGGCGCGGTGATTATGCAGCGCAGTCCGATGCGCAGCCGCAAGGCACTCTTCGACATCGGCATAGCGGGGCCGCTTGGTGGCCTGATCGTCGCCATCCCCTTGCTACTCATCGGCCTTGCCCTATCCGAAGTGGGGACGCCGCAGACCTTTATGGACATTCCCGCTGGTGAACCCATCGAAGTTCTCCAGGAGGGAAACTCGGTGATTTACCTGGCCGCCAAGTACATCGTCCACGGGCGCATCCTGCCCAACCGAGCAACCGGCGAGGACGTGTGGCTTTCCCCACCGAGCACAGGCGGCTCGATTGCCTTCGCCGCGTGGGTGGGGTTGCTGGTGACGATGTTCAACCTGTTCCCGGTGGGACAATTGGATGGCGGGCATGTGGCCTATGCGATGTGGGGGCGCGCCGCGTGGAAAATCGCCCGGTATACGTTGATTGCGATATGGGGTTGGGGCATTTTCCTGTTGCTGCGACAAAACCCCGGCGGGATGACCTGGATGATGATTGGATCGCTGGGCCTGTTCATCGGACCGCGCCATCCGGCGCCTCTCAACGATCTCACACCGCTGGATGCGAAGCGCAAGGCGTTGGGCTGGGCGATGGTCGTCATCTTCTTCTTGCTGCTTACGCCAATTCCCTGGATGACGGTAACGCTATAGTAGCCGGAGCGCGAACCTTCGCGCGTCGTTAGTTCGATAGTCCAGTTGGTTGAACTCTGAGTGGGAAAAGCGCCCTTGACTGCCAATAAGCCAACGATCGGGATCGATGCCAGCCGCGCGCTCAGTACTGCGCCGACCGGCACGGAAGGCTATTCCTACCACCTGATTCGCGTGTTGCTGCCGCAGCTCGATGCGCAGTACCGGACTCAATTATACTTCCGCTCCACGCCGGAGCCGGACGCCTTTCCCGGCGCAGAGTTGCGCATCATCACCTTTCCCCGAATGTGGACGCACGCGCGGCTCTCGTGGGAGATGGCGCGCCACGCGCCTGACCTGCTCTTCGTCCCGGCGCACGTCCTCCCGCTGGTGCGCCCTACACGCACTCTGGTCACGATCCACGACCTGGGCTATCGCTATTTCCCGGAGGCGCACCCGCGTCGCCAGCGCCTTTATCTGGACTGGAGCACCCGCTGGAATGCGCGCGTCGCCAGCCACATCCTTGCCGACTCGTGCGCCACGCGCGATGCGCTGGTGCGAGAATACGGGATCGCTGCATCCAAAATTACCGTCGCCTATCCTGGCTACAATAGCGACCTCGCGCCGGTACGTGATGCCCGCGCGCTCGCCGCTGTACAAACACGCTACGCCATCCCCGGCCCGTACATCCTCTTCATCGGACGGCTCCAACCACGCAAGAACCTGGTGCGTCTGATCGAAGCGTTTGCGCGTCTCGCGCCGGATAGGCCGAGTTTGTCGTTGGTGCTCGCCGGACCGGCGGGCTGGTTGGCGGAACCGATCCACACGCGGGTGCGCGAACTCGGGCTGGAAGGGCGGGTGTTGTTCCCCGGCTACATCGCCGACACCGACAAAGCCGCGCTGCTCTCCGGGGCGCAAGTCTTCGCCTACCCTTCGCTCTATGAGGGCTTTGGCTTTCCCGCATTGGAGGCGCAGGCGTGCGGCGTTCCGCTGTTGGCGAGCACTACTTCGAGCTTGCCGGAGGTGGTAGGCGACGGCGGCCTGCTGGTCGATCCACTGGACACATCCGCCATCGCTGCAGGGCTGGCGCGGCTGCTGGACGACGCGATGCTGCGGCGTACCCTCGTCGCGCTAGGCTCGGCCAACTTGCGGCGCTTTGCATGGGAGAGTACAGCCCGCACTGTCTTGACCGTCATTGAAAATCTCTTAGACAACCCCTCCGTTTGATCCGTTCAATCCGTTGAGTCCCCTGGGATAAACAAAAATATCCCAAATAAAATTTGGGATATTTGGGATATTATTTGGGTTTTTGGTTAATACAAAGTTTGTTATGCCAACCGCAGCCCTGGTTCGATGTCCAGATCCCAACCGGCGCGCACACCGGCGCGATAGCGATAGGTTCCGGCGGCGGCGACCATAGCGGCGTTGTCGGTGCAGAGGATGAGCGGCAGCGTATGGACGGGAACCTCCACACGCGCGCGCGTCGCTGTGCGCAGTGACGTGTTGGCCGAGACCCCACCCGACAGCAACACCGCCTGCGCGCCATAGGCTTTGGCTGCCTGCGCGGTCTTTTCCGCCAACACTTCCACTATGGCCGCCTGGAACGACGCTGCCATGTCGGCGAAAAAGCGGGGCGGGCGCGGCCCGTTGAACCGTTGCAATGCGCGCAGCACCGCCGTCTTCAACCCGCTGAAGCTGAAATCGTGCGCGCCGTGCAGCCAGGCGCGCGGAAAATCGAATGCGCGCGCGTTCCCCTGCCGCGCGGCTTGCTCGATGGCGGGACCGCCAGGGTAGCCGAGATCCAGCAGTCGCGCCACTTTATCGAACGCCTCCCCCGCCGCGTCGTCCAGGGTGCCGCCAAGGTAGGCGTAGTGCCCGTGATCGTGCATCAAGATCAGCTCCGTGTGCCCGCCGGAGACGATGAGCGCCAGAACGGGGAATGGTGTTGCGTCGCCGAGCGCGCCATCGCCATCAGTGTGCAGCCAATGGGCATACAGATGTGCTTCCAGATGATTTACCGGGATGAGCGGCAGTCCCTTGCCGAGCGCCGCGCCCTTCGCAAAGTTCAGTCCCACGAGCAGCGAGCCGGGCAGGCCCGGTCCATACGTCACAGCGACGGCATCCAGGTCATCCCACCCTACGTGCGCGCTGCGGAGCGCCTGCTCGACGACCGGCGCGATCGCTTCGACGTGCGCGCGCGAGGCTAGTTCCGGGAAGACGCCGCCATACTGCGCGTGCAAATCCACCTGCGAGGCGATCACGTTCGATAGAATTGTGCACCCATCTTCGACGACAGCCGCTGCCGTCTCATCGCACGATGTCTCGATTCCTAAAATTCGCATGGTCAACCTGTCCTTTCGCGCTTCAACGCGCAGGCCGCGCCCTCTCGTCCTCGACCCATACCGGCGTGAACATCATCCACTCGTCGGGCCGCTGGCGGATGAAGTCCTCGACCTGATCCAGAATACGACGCAGGTTCACCGCCACATCCTGCTCGCGGTCGCCGGTGAATTCCAATTCCATCGGCGGATTGGCGATGACTTTGTACACGCCATCCTCGAAACGCGGCGCTAAGACGATGACGGGGCTTTTGGTCCGCAAAGGAATCCGCACGTAGCCCCTCGGCAGATTGCCTGGCGCGCCGAAGAACGTCACCGGTTCATCTTCATTGTGAACAGGATAATCCGGCCCGGTGACAACCACGCCGCCGTTCTTCAGACGCTCCAGCGCTTCGCGCAGCGCCTCTGAGCTGATGGGCGTCATGTGCGCGCCACATCGTTCGCGCAGTTGGTTGAACGCCTCTACGTCGGGTGTTGGATCGGCCAGCGAGAGCGCTTGCAAGGGAACCGTCAAGTGTTGCGCCAGCGCGATCCCGCACAAGTCGAAGTTCGACATGTGGCACGCCAGGACGAACGCGCCGCGGCCCATCGCCAGCGCCTGTTCGAAGTGCGCCGCCGTCTCCGGAGGGATGAGTACAGGAGGGCGAAAATCCTGCGCGCGGGTGATGCCTCGCCCGAGGTTGTAGAAAGTTTCGTAATAGCGCCGTCCCGTATTGTAGAACAGTCGGTACAGCATCCTGTTGAGCAGCGCCGGAGACGCCGTCTCGCCCAGGACGTGGCGCAGGTTGGCCCGCGCGGCATGGTACATCGGCGGCTTGCCCCATGTGACGAGGCGCGCCCAGAGGGTGGCGATGACGCGCCTGCCCCAAAAAGGCTGGTATTTCATCACGCGCAGGGCCAGCCGCACAAAACTTCCGGTGGTAATGAGTTGACGTTTGCGCATAGTTCCTTTTTTACCCTTGTGAAGGTTCAGAAACCTTCGCAAAGGTTCTGTTTTCGGTATTACATCGGCACGACCAGATCGTAAGGATAAGCGGTAAGGTTGCAGACTTCGCCATCTTCGTCCAGCCACAGGGTATCCTCGATGCGGCAACCCATGCCCGGTT
>JAKJAB010000151.1 GCA_022707725.1 Chloroflexota bacterium
CCCGCCTGCCGGATTTCGGTCAACGCGTCGAGGTAGGCATCCACGGCCTGGAAATCCGCCCGGCTGCGTTCGACGTAGGGCCACAGCAACGGGCCGTCGGTCAATGCCAGCAGCGGTGCGGCGGGCGCAAGGCGGTGTTCGATGGCCGTCAACTCCGCAAGGTACGCCATCTCCTGCACCAGGCGCTCCATCCCCACCCGTTCGGTCGAGATGAGATAGCCCTGCGCATCGTACAACTCGTCGTCCTTGAAATGCAGCGCCTCGCAACTGTACGGGCGCGGGCGGGAACCGTCATAGCTGAAAGCCAGCCCGCCAATCTGGATGAGGTAATACAGCACCGCCGCGTGTGGATCAGGATAGACTTGCGACCCATCGACCCCGATCACCGTCGTGCCGTGGGGCGGATCACCATCGACGGTGAAGCGCGCGGCGAGTGGCGCATCAGCAGCAGGCAGCGCCCCGGGCCAATTATGATCGCCGGACGTCACCGGAGCCAGGCGCTCGCGCAACGTCACCGGGTCTGGCGCTTCGGCCAACCAGCGCAACGCCCGCGCCACGTCATCTTCACGTAACGCCTGCCGCTCAACCGCTAACCGGCTCAGCGCCTCGATATCGGTCTTCAGCCGCTCAATGTGTAGCATTTCCCAATCCCTGATCCCCAGTTACCAGTCCCCAATCCCCCCCATTATAAGCCATGCCGCCTGTGTTACAAATCCATTACAGCTTTATCCCAAAATTTTACTAATTTTGTTATCAAAATTTGGGATTTCCCTATTGCATTACTTGGGATTATCGTGTATAATGGTGGGTGATTATGGGGAAAAATGGAGGGAAATGGGGAGCCGAATCCCTTTCATTCCTTAATTTTAACCGCAACAGTGGGGAAAGCAAACGCTATGTTCTTGGGACAATACACTTACACGTTGGACGACAAGGGACGACTCACTATCCCCGCGCGTTTCCGTGAAGAACTCACCGGAAGCATCGTCATTACCCGCGGATTGGACCACTGTTTGACCATCTACCCCATGGATGTCTGGAACGAAATCGCCCAGAAAGTCAACGCGCTGCCCATCACCGACCCGCGCGGGCGGGCGCTGCGGCGCGTTTTCTTCGCTGATGCCATGAGCGCAGAGCTGGATCGCCAGGGACGCATCCTCATCCCCGACCGTCTGCGTGAGATTGCCGGATTGGGCCTGACCGCCGAAGCCGTGATCGTGGGCCTGGATCGCTTCCTCGAAATATGGACACCCGTACGGTGGGAAGAAGCCAACGCTCGTCAGATGGAAATGATGGACGAGGATCCGGCATTATGGGAGAACTTGCAGATTTAACAACCCGTGAGCCGGATGCTGACGCCGGATCACAATCTGAGACGCACGCAGGTTACCAGAAGCGCAGCGGGCATGTGCCCATCCTTGTGGCTGAAGTGCTTGATGGGTTAGCCGTCAAGCCTGGGGGATACTACCTCGATGCGACGGTCGGCGGCGGTGGACACGCTGCCGCCATCCTCGAAGCCTCCAGGCCGGCAGGCCGGTTGCTGGGATTGGATCGCGATCCCGAAGCCGCAGCGCGCACAGCCATGCACCTTAAACCCTTTGAAGACCGGGCACAAGTTTTGCCCATGTCCTACGTCCATTTGACCACGGCCTTGCACCACGCCGGGTTCCCACCCCTGGATGGAGTTCTGTTCGATCTGGGGTTTTCTTCCTGGCAGGTGGATGATCCCAGCAGGGGATTTGCCTTTCGCGCAGATGGCCCGCTGGACATGCGCTTCGACCCTACTGGCGACGACGCATCGGCCTCCGTGTTGGTCAACCAACTGGCCGAAGCGGAACTGGCCGACGTGCTGCGACGGTACGGCGAGGAACCGCACAGCCGCCGGATCGCGCAGGCCATTGTCGCGGCGCGACCAATCCGCAGCACGGGACATCTGGCCGAAGTGATTGTTGCAGCGGTGGGGCGAACGCGCGGAGAACGGCTGCATCCCGCTACGCGCACATTTCAAGCGTTGCGGATCGCCGTGAACCGCGAATTGGAAGGACTTGCGCAGGCGCTGCCCCAGGCCGTCGCAGCCTTGCGTCCCGGTGGACGGCTGGTGGTCATCACGTTTCACTCGCTGGAAGACCGCATCGTCAAACAGTTCTTGAAACAGGAAGAACGCGGGTGCATCTGCCCGCCCCAAGCGCCCGTCTGCACATGCGGACGCGCACCCACTTTACAAATCATAACGCGCAAGCCCATCGTCCCATCTGCGGAGGAGATCGCCGCCAATCCCCGCAGTCGCAGCGCCAAATTGCGCGTGGCGGAAAGAGTTTAGAGCGGTCAGCTTTCAGCCGTCAGCTATCAGCCAGGAATGCTGATAGCTAATCGCTGAAAGCTGAGAGCTGAAGGCTGAGAGCTATCATGAGCGTACTTTGGCAGCAAAAAACACATGGCGTCCTGAAACGACAAGAGAAAATGCAGCGCCTGCTGGCGCGGCTTCTGCTCGGCGTGGTGATCACTACGACCGTGTTGGCCGGCATTTACCTCACGGTGGCGGCATCCAGCGTCCACACCGCGCGGCGCTTGTGGGAAATGGAGAATCAAATGGCCGCTGTCATGCGAGATAACCAGGGCCTGATGGCCGAGATCGCCCGCCTGAGTTCCATTCCCGTTTTGCAGGAACGCTCAGTAGCGCTGGGATACCAACCAGCCAAGTCGATTGACTACCTGTACGTGGGAGAGCCTTGAGATGTTACATGGGCCAGATGCGCGCTTGCGCTTGATCACGGTACTGTTGATTGCTGCCCTGCTGCCCATTCTCGGGCAGTTAGTGCGTTTACAGGTGCTTGAACACAGCCAGTATCAGAGTGAAGCCGAGGCGCTGGTCAGCCGCCAATACAGCTTGCCCGAAGCGCCATGGGGTGTGATCATGGATCGCAACGGTGACTTGCTGGTCGGCAACGTGCCAGTGTATAACGTGGGTGCAGAGATCAACCTGATCACCGATACGGTGATGGCGGCTTCCGTGCTCGCCCCGCTGTTAAACCGTTCGGAGGAGGAACTGCTCGCCACGATAACGTTGACGGAGAGCACGCAAACGATCGAGTGGCGGCCTCTGACCAATCGCGTTCCTGCGGAGACAGCACAAAAACTGCTGGACCTGAAATGGACCTGGATCACGCTGTCGCCCACCTGGGAACGCTATTACGCCGAGGGGGCGATGGCCTGTCATACATTGGGCTTTGTCAACGCCAGGGGGATGGGATATGGCGTTCAGGCATTCCAGCTGCGCTTCTTGCGCGGTGATAGTATGCAGCGCGTCGGCCCGGTCAGCGGCGATACCAGCCCACTGCCCGACGAGTTGATGGGCGGCAGCCTGACCCCTTATCCGGGCACAGACTTGCGCCTCACCATCGACCGCACCATCCAGGCTTTCGTCGAGGGTGTCCTCGATCAAGCCATGGTGGACTACAAAGCGGCGGGCGGTACGATTCTGGTGATGAACCCACGGACCGGTGAGATTTTGGCGGTCGCCAGCCGCCCGAACTATGAGCCGCATCGCTACCCGGAGTACATGGAGAATGGCCAGGAGGCAATCTTCCGCGATCCGGCAGTGAGTGTGCCCTACGAACCCGGCTCGGTCTTCAAAGTCATCACCGTGGCCGCCGCATACGATTCCGGGCGCGTGGATGCAAACTGGACCTACAACGATCTGGGGAAGCTCGAATACGGCGGGGCATCCATCCGCAACTCGGACGGCGCCGCTTACGGGCAGCAACGTCTACAGGGCATCCTGGACTACTCCCTGAACGTCGGCGCAGCAACGCTGTCGACCCAGGTCCTCGGCGCGGATCTCTTTTACAAGTACGTGCGGGCGTTTGGCTTTGGGCAGACCACCGGCATAGAACTCACCGGAGAGGCGTCTGGCATCGTCCACCTGCCCACCGACTGGGACTGGACCGACAGTCACCTGGCGACAAACTCCTTCGGGCAGGGCATTGCGGTCACGCCGTTGCAGATGGCGATGGCGATTTCGGCCGTGGCCAACGACGGAGTGATGATGCAGCCGCGCATCGTTATGGAACGCCAGTATTCAGATGGGCGCATCGTTCCCATTCCGGCGCACGAATTGGGGCGACCGATCTCCGCAGAAGCGGCCCGCGTGGTCGCCGAAATGATGGCGCGCAGCGTCGATAAGGTTGCCAAGGCCGCGCAGGTTCCGGGGTATCGCGTCGCGGGGAAGTCGGGCACGGCGCAAATCCCCACGACTGGCGGCTATGATCCGCAGCAGGTCATCGTGTCGTATGCGGGATTCGGGCCGGTGCCGAATCCGCAGGTCATCGTTTTGGTCAATCTGGAGCGCCCCGATGTGCCGGCTAATATGCGCTGGGGCATGCACATCGCCGCCCCGGTTTTCCAGAAAGTGATGTCCCGTGTTTTGATACTTATGGGCGTTCCGCCCTCAGACTTGCGTGCGGGACAATAAGCGGCGCACGAGTTGCAATTAACACACAGGGCGAGTGATCAACTCGCCCTCCCAATTTATATACGACGATAAGACTACCAGACCGAAGACTAACATGAAACAACTGACATTGGCGGATTTGATCGAGGGTATCAGCGGCTGGCGTCCAGAAGGGATGCAGATGCCGGTGCGGCCCATCCTGGACTCGCGCGCGGCAGAAGCCAATACGATATTTTTCGCCTTCAAGGGTGAAAACGTCGATGGACACGACTACGTGGCCGACGCCTTCAAGCGAGGCGCGATTGCCGCCGTCATCGAGCGCGATGTCGATGTAACCGCCGACGTCCTCGAGGTGACGCCGGGCGCGCCGGACCGGACCGTCACCACACCGCTGCTCATCCGCGTCCGCAACACACTCGACGCGCTGCAAAACGCGGCGCGCTTCTGGCGGCAACAACTGACACCGCGGGTGATTGGGATCACCGGCAGCGTCGGCAAAACGACGACCAAGGAGGTCGTCACCAAAGTGCTGGCCAGCCGTTATCGCGTGCAGCGCAGCACCGGCTCGTACAACAACGAGATCGGACTGCCGCTCACCCTGCTTCAACTAACCGACACGGATGCTTACGTCGTGTTGGAAATGGGGATGTACGTGCGCGGCGACATTCGCACGTTGGCCGAGATTGCGCGCCCGCACGTGGGCATCATCACCAATGTGGAGCCAGTGCACCTGGAGCGCGCCGGCAGCATCGAAAACATCACCCTGGCCAAACGTGAGCTGGTCGAGAGCCTCCCCCCCGCCCCCGACGGCGTCGCCATCCTCAACTACGACGACCGCCGGGTCCAGGCAATGGCCGAGCACACGCAGGCACGGGTTTTCTTCTACGGGCTATCACCGCAAGCAGACCTGTGGGCCGACGCCGTGGAAACACAAGGGCTGGAAGGCATTCGCTTGCGCCTGCATTACGCTGGGGAGCAGCTCTACGTCAAAGTGCCCCTGCTGGGACGGCACAGCGCGCACACAGTACTCCGCGCCGCCGCCGTCGGATTGGTCGAGGGGCTGGACTGGCAAGACATCGTGGATGGCTTGCGCGCGCCAGGCCCGCAATTGCGCCTCGTCGCCGTGCAGGGGCTACAGGATTCGCTGATCCTGGACGACACCTACAACTCCAGCCCGGCGTCGGCGCTGGCGGCGCTGAATCTGCTCAAGACGATGGAAGGGCGCAAAATTGCCGTCCTGGGAGACATGTTGGAGTTGGGCGATTACGAGGAGGCGGGCCATCTCAAAGTGGGCTGCCGGACAGCCAACACTGTGGCGGAATTGATCACGGTAGGCGAACGCGCACGTTACATCGCGCACGGCGCGGAACTCTGCGGTCTGCCACACCAGCGCATCCACGAGACGCCGGATTGCGAAACCGCCATCGTCGTGCTGCGCGAAATCCTGCAGCCGCAGGACATCATTTTGGTGAAAGGATCACGAGCCATGAAAATGGAGCAGATCGTCATGGCCATCAACAAGGAGGTGCCGTGAGCTTTGGGCTGATCTTAGCCAGCATCTCGTTTCTGATGGTCGTCTTTTGGGGCGGCCCTTACATCGGCCTGCTCAAACGCTGGCGCGTCGGCAAGCGCATCCGCATCGACGGGCCAAGTGGGCATCAAACCAAGATGGGGACGCCCACAATGGGTGGGGCTTTGATCACCATCCCGGTGATCCTGATCACGCTGGCCTTGAACATTTACAATCTCATCGGCGACAACACGGTCTTGGGGCGCTCGATCCTGGTGCCGCTGGGCGTGATGATCGCTTACGGCGTGCTCGGCGCGTTCGACGACTGGGCCGGGGTAAAAGGTATGCGGCGGGGTGAAGGCTTCACCGCGCGCTTTAAGATGGAGATCGAACTGGTGCTCACGTTCATCGTGGCGCTGGTGTTACATTTCGGGCTGGAGCTGCGCAGCATCGCCATACCCGGCATCCCGGACAAGATCGACATCGGCCTCTTCTATATCCCCGTAGCGATGTTCATCATTATCGGGTCGGCGAACGCTGCTAACCTCACCGATGGATTGGACGGGCTGGCCGGGATCATCATGGCGAGCGCCTTCGTCGCTTACGCCATCATCGCCGACTTGCAGGGGCAGATCTACCTGGAACGCTTCTGTTTCACGATCGTCGGCGCGTCGTTTGCCTTTCTGTGGTTCAACGCCCATCCCGCCGAATTGATGATGGGCGATACCGGCTCGCTGGCCTTGGGCGCGACATTGGGCGTGGTGGCGTTGATGACCGGACAGTGGTTGATCTGGCCGATCATCATGTTGATGCCCGTTGCTATCACGCTCTCGGTAATCATCCAGGTGGGGTACTTCAAGTACACGAAAAAGAGGTACGGTGAAGGCCGGCGCGTCTTCAGGATGGCACCGCTGCACCATCACTTCGAACTGTTGGGGTGGTCGGAGACGCAAGTGGTGCAGCGTTTCTGGCTCGTGCAATTGCTGGCAGCGATGGCCGGAGTGGCCCTGGCACTGATATAGCGAATCGGCGAAAGAGCGAATGAGCGAATCAACGAATCTTTTGACGACTCAACTGCCTGACTCCCCTCCCCGTCTGCCGTCTACCGTCTACCGTCTACCGGCCGTGGTGATTCTGGGATTGGCCAGGCAAGGGAAGGCGCTGGCGCGCTTTTTCGCCGAACAAGGGTGGCGCGTCACCGTGTCGGACACGCGCAAACCCGAGGCGCTACAGGAAGCAATGCGCGAGTTGAGCGATCTGGACCTGCGCTACGTCCTGGGCGAGCATCCGTTGAGTCTGCTGGATGGCTGCGATCTATTCTGTACCAGCGGGGGCGTGCCTAGCGATCTGCCGATTGTGCAGGAGGCCGCACGGCGCGGGGTTGCGCTCAGCAACGACGCGCAAGAGTTCATGCGGCGTTGTCCGGCCCCGATTGTCGGCATCACCGGCTCGGCGGGGAAGACGACAACGACGACACTGGTGGGCAAGATGCTCGCTGAAACCGGCTTCACCACGTGGGTCGGCGGCAATATCGGCAACCCGTTGATCAGCGATCTGGCGGCGATGCAGCCCACCGACCGGGTGGTGATGGAGCTTTCGAGCTTCCAGTTGGAGCTGATGCAGATCAGCCCGCAGATCGCGGGCGTGCTCAACATCACGCCGAACCATCTGGATCGGCACAAGACGATGGACGCTTACATCGCGGCGAAAGCCAACCTCGTCACCCACCAACGGGAGAGCGACATCGCCGTGCTCAACTACGACGAACCGAACGCACGGGCGCTGGCGGGATTGACACAGGCAGAAGTCCGTTACTTCAGCGGGACGGCTGAGATCAATGGCCAGGCATGGCCAACTGCATTTTTACAAGGAGATACGCTCGTATTACAGCGGGCCGAAGGCCGGGTCGCCGTGTGCGAACGCCGCGCGCTACGGCTGCGGG